>JANNWF010000533.1:0-11278 GCA_031408455.1 Pseudoxanthomonas sp.
CATCGAACAGCCGCTTGATGAGGGTCAAAGAAGCCGGATCGATGCCGACTACCACGCCTTCGGCAAGCGCGGCCTGCGTGGGCTGCTGGTGGCAACTCGCGGGCTGCCTACGAGTGGTTTTGATGCCTCCGCCGATCTAGGAATATGGATCAGCGAGCTGACGTTTGTCGGGCTGATCGGGTTGCTGGATCCACCGCGTGCTGAAGCAAAGCGTGCGATCGTCGAATGCCAGCGCGCGGGCATTGCGGTAAAGATGATCACCGGCGACCACCAGACGACCGCCTTGGCGATTGCAGCTGAGCTGGGGCTCACCGGTCGCGCGGTTGCTGGCCCGGAACTCGAGCAAATGGATTCCCAGCAGTTGCTCGAGTCCGTCGACCAGGTCGCGGTGTTCGCCAGGGTCACGTCCTCGCACAAGGTCAGGATCGTGCGCGCTCTACAGGCCAAAGGCCATGTAGTGGCAATGACCGGAGATGGCGTTAACGATGCGCCAGCGCTCAAGCAGGCCGACATCGGCGTGGCGATGGGCATCAGCGGCACGGCCGTGGCCAAAGAAGCTGCCACCATGGTGCTGACCGACGACAATTTTGCCACCATCGTCAGTGCGATACGGCAAGGCCGCACGCTTTACGACAACATCCTCAAGTTTGTCCGCTTCCAGCTCTCGACCACGGTCGGCGCGATCCTAACCGTATTCTTTGCACCGCTCGCAGGCTTGCCGGAACCGTTCACACCGCTGCAGATTCTGTGGGTCGCCATCATCATGGATGGCCCGCCGGCTATTTCCCTCGCCCTCGACGCGGAGCGGCCCGGCATCATGAACGAACCTCCGCGCTCCCGAACTGAGCCGGTTTTGCCTTGGCCGCGACTCACTCGGATCTTTGCTTACGGCATCACCATGATGGTGGGCACGCTCGCGGTCTTGCATTACGGGCTGGAGAATGGCGATGGCAACCGCGCATTGACGCTGGCATTTACAACGTTCGTGCTATTCCAGTTTTTCAATGTGTTCAACGCTCGAAACGAGGCGGGCTCGGCATTCAACCGCCATCTGTTCGACAACCGGATGCTCTGGTTATCGCTTGCTACCATCTTGGGACTGCAGGTGTTGGCAGTGCACTGGTTGCCTGCTTCGAGAGTCTTCGGCACCACGAGCCTGAGTGGGGCGGATTGGGGCATCGCGACCTGCGTGGCCTCCTCCATTCTATTGCTAGAGGAAGCGCGTAAGCTTGGTTTTAAGGTATTACGCCTGTCGCAGCGAGCACCATGAAACGCAGTTGTTCGTGCGCGCCTCGGGCTTTTTCAGCTGGCAACCGCGTGCAGTGAATCAGCCTGCCAAAGGCAGCTGATCGCGGCAAACAAAGGCAACGTAGCGGCCGTTATCCACCCATACCGGACTCAACCAGCATGCGCATCCTACTCGCGGTCGATGGAAGTGCGGTTTCTACACGGGCAGCAAAACATGCGGCGATGCTTTACAAGCAATTCGCTGTCAAGCCGGAGTTGTTCGTTCTCTTCGCAGACGAACCCATCTTGAGTGGCTTTGCAGCGCACTTGGGTGCCGAGGGAGTAAAGGCGTATCACGCCGAGAATGTGCAGTCCGCGCTCAAGGCAGCAAGAGCGATTTTCAGGCGGGCCGGAGTTCCGTTTTCCGAGCACACATCGTTTGGAATGCCTGCGCAAACGATATTGAAGGCCGTCAGTTCATTGAAGTGCGAACTGCTCATCATGGGATCCCACGGACGCGGTGCTTTCAAGAGCCTGGTGCTGGGGTCGGTCGCAACCAAGGTGCTGTCGCTGTGCAAGGTACCGCTCACAATCGTGCGTTAGGTGCGATCAACTCGGGCCATCGCAATGCATGCTTGCATCGGCGGTCGAGCTATTTGTCGCTGAATTTCTCTGGCCGCAGGATTTCGACGTCGCTGGTGAAGATGATCATGGCGAAGTCGTCGTAATACTGCGCGGTCAAATGGTTGACGATGGCGAGGGCAGTGTCCGTCTCGCAAATGACTTCGATGCGGATGTTGCTGCTCGCCTCCCAGCCCGCATTGCGAACTCCGCGGCTACCTTTGCCTCGCGCGTCAGTGATCGTGTAACCGCGTGCGCCTAGGCGTTCGACATCGCGGCTGATTGCACTCTCCAACGCCGCTTCAGTGACGATCGTGACCAGCTTTCTCTGGTGCGTTGTCCCGGTTTTCATGTTGCTCATCCTCCCAGAAACGCGTGTGCCTTTGCCGCGAAAAACAGATAGAGCGGGATGCCCACCAGAATATTGAATGGGAACGTGACGCCTAATGCGGCCGTCAGCGACAACGCCGGGTTTGCCTCCGGGACCGAGATGCGCATCGCAGCCGGCACCGCAATGTAGGAGGCACTCGCCGCCAAGATGGCGAGCATGGCCGTCCCTCCGACGGACAAGCCCAGCGCCCAGCCAAGCCAAGTCCCGATCAACGCTGAAAGCACGGGCATTGCCACGCCGAAGACGAGCAGAAACGGTCCAAATCTACGCAACGCACCTATCTGCGCCGCCGTGATAAGCCCCATCTCAAGCAGGAAGATGGCCAACATACCGCTGAACAGATCGAAGAACAGGGGCTTGATCGAAGTCAGCCCATCGGAGCCAACCGCCCAGCCAATCAGCAGGCCTCCGATCAGCAGGACGATGCCTTTCCCCAGCAGGACTTCTTTGGCAACCGAACCCCAGCGGGTTTTTCTAGACACGCCGCGTGCAAGCACAATGCCGACCAGAATGGCCGGTACTTCAAGCAGCACCAGCAACAACGGCAAATGCGATTCAAAATCGATTTGGCGGCTGCCGAAATAAGCCACCGCAACGGCATACGTCCCCACACTCACCGAACCGTAGTGTGCAGCGATGGAAGCTGCATCCGCGCGCGGGAAGCGGCCGAGATAACGCAAAACGGGAAAGGCCAGCAGCGGTAGGACAAGGCCCATAGCCACCACCGCCAGCATCTGCGGCAGCAAATTGCCAATCGGTTGCCTCGCGAGTTCGATTCCGCCCTTCAGGCCAATGGCAAGCAGCAGGAGGATCAGAACAAACTCATACATCGCGGCCGGAAGCCGCAAATCCGAACGCAACAGCCCGGCGATGAGTCCGAGCAGAAAAAACAGAATGACGGGGTCAATCACGGCGCAGTCCCTGCTTCACCTTTGGAAATCACCCAGCTGGAATTTCGCAAGCACAGTTTAGGCAAGTCAATTGCATGCCGGCCTGCATACGTCATAGCGGTTGTCCCAATGACACGTCTTCGATGATCTTCCACCCAATGCTTTCTCCCGCTCGCAGCGGCACGCCCATTTCCGCGCCGAAACGGACCTCGGTGGGCATGGTCCAGCTTTGTTTTTCAAGCGTAAGCGTGCTCTGGTTGCGCGGCAGTTGGTAAAAGTCAGGGCCGTGAAAGCTGGCGAAGGCCTCTAGGCGGTCGAGTGCGCCGGCCTGCTCGAAGGCCTCGGCATACAGCTCGATCGCAGCCGCTGAGGTGTAGATGCCAGCGCAGCCGCACGCCGACTCTTTGGCACGGCGCGAGTGCGGCGCGCTGTCGGTGCCCAGAAAAAACTTGGGGTTGCCGCCGGTGGCCGCGTCAACCAGTGCAAGGCGGTGCGATTCGCGCTTTAGCACTGGCAAACAGTAATGGTGCGGACGCAGGCCACCGGCGAATATCGAATTGCGATTGAGCAGCAAGTGATGGGCGGTGATGGTGGCCGCGATGCATGCCGGGGCCTGACTGACAAACTCGACGGCGGACCGAGTGGTGATGTGCTCTAGCACCATGCGCAGATTGGGGAATGCGCGATGCAGTGGCGCTAGGTGGCGCTCGATGAAAACGGCCTCGCGATCAAACACATCCACGTCGCTGTCGGTTACCTCGCCGTGCAAGAGCAAGGGCAGGTCGTGTTCTTGCATCGCGGCAAGCACTGCTTGCACGCGCCGCAGATCGGTCACGCCGTTTTCCGAATTCGTGGTCGCGCCGGCCGGGTAGTACTTGACCGCATGCACCACGCCGCTCGCCTTGGCCCGCGCAATTTCCGCAGGCTGCGTGGCCTCGGTAAGGTAGAGCGTCATTAAAGGCTCGAACGCCATGCCCGCTGGCAAGCGGGCCAGGATGCGGCTGCGGTAAGCCAGCGCCTGCTCCGTGGTGGTCACCGGCGGAGCGAGGTTGGGCATGACGATGGCGCGCGCAAACCGCTGTGCGGTGTCGGGAAGGACGCTAGCCAATACGTCGCCATCGCGCAGATGCAGATGCCAATCGTCGGGGCGGGTGAGGGTCAGGCGGTTCATGCTCATGGGTCAGGTCAGAGTGTCAGTCGTTGCGGTCGACCGCACGAGCATTTTGCCGCATGTGCGCCTGTGGGTCGGGCGGTGTCGTGTCGTTGCTAACTCACAGGTCTGCGAGGCTGATCTTGACCTGCGCCGGAATGACGAAATGCTGGCCGCGCGGCCGAACAAAAACCACTCACCCCGGCGGTCGATAACAGGCAATCTCGTCAGCACCTACCGGTCGACTGAACAAATACCCTTGCGCCACTTCGGTATCGTGTTCCAGCAAGAACTCACGCTGACGTGAATCTTCGACGCCCTCCGCAACCACGGCCAAGCCCAGGCTGCGGGCGATGAGCAGGATTGAACGGCAAATGGCGACATCGGCGGGGTTGTCGGGGATGCCGCGCATGAAAGTTATGCTGATCTTCAAGCAATCCAGCGGTAGGTGGCGCAGGTAGCTTAGGGAGCTGTAGCCCTCGCCAAAGTCATCGATGGTGATGATGACGCCGCGTGCTTTCAGCGCACGCAGGGTGCGCAGGGCTTCGGGGGCTTCGTCGATGACTACGCGCTCGGTAATCTCAACCTCAAATGAACTGCCGGCCAATTCGAAGCGATCCAGCGCGTCCCCGACGATAGCGTCAAAGTCTTCGTTCAAAAGTTGGCGAACGCTGACATTCACGGCTACCCGCTCAATCTCCACGCCAGCCTTGCGCCACTCGGACAATTGTCGGCATGACTCGCTGACTACCCAACTGCCGATACGCACGATGTCGCCGGTGGTTTCGGCATAGGGAATGAACTCCGTTGGCGACACTTCGCCAAGCAGACGGTTGTTCCAACGCAGCAGGGCTTCTACCGCGCGTAGTCGACCGGTCGCTACGTCTACCTGTGGCTGATACAGCAGCCGGAACTCGTTGTTTTCCAGCGCGCGTCGGAGCTGGGTTTCAATCAGCAAGCGATGCGAGACCTTGTCGGCCAAGGCGGGGTCGAACGCCTTCCAGGTGTTGCGGCCACGGCGCTTGGCTTCGTGCAAAGCGACGTCGGCGCTCTGCAGAAGCTGCTGCACCGTGGTGCCATCATCGGGGAAGCTGGCAAGACCCAGCGAGCTGGTGATGACGAACTCTTCGCGGTCGACCGCAAATGGCTTTGAAAAGGCGTGCGTAATCGTCTCGGCCAACTGACTGGCGAGGGCCTTGCCGCCGGCATAGATCAGCAGCAAAAACTCGTCGGCGCCAAAGCGGGCGACCTTGCCCATATCCGCTGTTGCCGCCACCAGGCGCTCTCCGGCCTGTCGTAACAGGCGATCACCGGCTTGATGACCGAGCAAGTCATTGACGACTTTGAAGCGATCCAGATCGACATGCAGCACACTCGGCGCGCTGTCTAGGCGCGGCTGCTCCAAGGCATGTGCGATCTCGGCCAATAGCGCGTCGCGATTCGGCAAGCCAGTCAGGGGATCAGTCAACGCGCGTCGCTGCAGGTCGCGCGCGGCGGACTTCTCGGTGGTGATGTCTTGCAAGGTTCCCGAGACGCGGAAGACTTGCCCGTCGCGATGCCGCGCGCCGCCGATGAGGCGTACCCAGCGGCGCTCGTTGTTCAAAGTCACTAATCGGCACTCGATTTCAAAGCCTCGTCCGAGGCTGGCCGCATCTTCGAAAGCGTTTTCAACGGCGGGTCGTTCGCGCGCGCGAATCAATTCGCAGAGTCGTTGCATGGTGACTTTCTCGGCGACCGCGACCGCGAGAATCTCATGCATGGTTTGGGTCCAATACATGGTCTTCTGGACCGGATCCCAATCCCAGCCACCAATCCTCGCCAGCGTCTGCGTTTGCCGAAACAACTCGCGGTCACGGGTCAATTCGCTGATGTCACTAAACGTAGTGATGGCCTGAAACGGACGGGCTTCGCCCTCGCGAAACTGTGGAGTAGAGGTGACATCCAGCCAGATATGGCGCGCCTCGGCCTTCAAATAAACGCCAAGCGTGGTGCTTTGGATGGTGCAGCCTTCGCGCAGCGCGCGCAGATGCGGCACTTGGTTGTGCGGAATCGTTTGCCCATCGCTGTCGAGCAGGTCCCAGCGGCCGCTGTCGTCAAGCGAGGCGATCAAGTCTTCAGCGCTTAATCCGGCGATTCGGCAGGCGCTGGGATTGAGCGAGATGACATGGCCGTTGGCGTCGTGGATCAGCACGCCTTTGTCCATCGCCTGCAAGAGTTGTCGGTAGCGCGCTTCGGATGCGCGCAGCTCCTTGTCGGCTTCGATGCGATGGGTGATGTCGCGAGCCACCGCCATCACCTGAGGGCCGTCGTCGGTGCTGAACACGCATGAATGCACTTCGACCGGAAACTCGCCTCCATCCGGACGTCGATTGGTGGTCTCGTGGACGAAGGACTCACCCGGCGGATGTTCGGCGATCACCTGCGCTATGCGGTCAGGTGGCAGCCGCGGATTGAGCGTGTAGATGCTCATTCCCACAAACTCATCGTGGCTCAAATCAAAGCGTTTGCAGGCTGCCGTATTGGCTTCGACGATTCGACCGTCGCGATCCAGAACCGTGACCGAGTCGGGCACCGCATTGATCAGAGTGAGAAAGCGTTGTTGCGCGGCGGCGAGTTGATTGATCGCTGCCGGCAAATCGTTGGGTGCATCACTCATGACATGGGCGGCGGAAGTTCGCGAGAGCCCACCGCCAACGTTGGCATCCGAACAGTGGCGCGCCGCCGCCTCATCGGTGCCATTGTCCGATGCGGCGTCATCGTTAGGATTCGCGGCCATGGCCGCATTCTGCCGCAGACTGCGTGCAATCGGCGATCACAATTTATGACGGGATTCGAGCGGCTGAATCGGTGTCGCAAAGCCGCTGTCGTCAGCGCGAACTCGCTTCGCCACTGTCCTTGCCGTAGGCGCGGCCAGCGAGTCCGACTTTGGAGCCATTGGCGCGGCCAAGTTGGCCGCATATCCAACGCCCAGTCTCGACCAATGCATCCAGGTCGATACCGGTGGAAAGGCCTAGTCCGTGCAACATGAACACCGCATCTTCAGAGGCCAGATTGCCGCTGGCGCCCTTGGCATACGGGCAACCACCCAAGCCCGCGACTGAGGCGTCGACTACCCTTACGCCAGCATCGAGACAGGCGTATACGTTCGCCAACGCTTGGCCGCGGGTGTCGTGAAAATGCACCGCCAGTTCGGCCACAGGAATCTCGCTGGCGACGGCCAGCAGCATGGCGCGCGCTTGTGCTGGCGTGCCCGCGCCGATGGTGTCGCCCAAGGAAATTTCATAGCAGCCAAGGGCATGCAGGGCGGTGGCCATACGCACCACGTCAGCAATGGGCACTGCGCCTTGATAGGGGCATCCGAGCACGGTCGAAACGTAGCCGCGAACTTGCACGCCATCGGCAAGCGCGCGCTCGGCGACCGGGCGAAAACGCTCGATGCTCTCAGCGATGCTGGCATTGATATTGCGCTGGCTGAAGGCCTCCGATGCCGCACCGAAAATGGCAATCTCAGCGACGCCAGCCGCGCGCGCACGTTCGTAGCCGGCAAGGTTCGGCACTAGTACCGGATAACGCACCCCGGGCCGACGATTCAGTCCGGCGACTACGTCGGCGGCGTCGGCCATTTGCGGCACCCACTTCGGACTGACGAAGCTGGCGACTTCAACGGTCGAATGGCCTGCCGCCAGCAAACGCTCAATCAGTTCGAGCTTGATCGCCGTCGCCACGAATCCGGCTTCATTCTGCAAGCCATCACGTGGGCCCACTTCGACGAGGCGGACGGCATCCGCTGTCACTGCTTGGCCTCGGTGCTGCGTTGAAAGTTGAGAGGTTCGGAGGTGTCGAACATTCGCAGCCCACTGAGTTGCTGGTGTTGCGACTGCCCATCGCCGCGTACGCGCACGGTGAGGCTGCCGTCTTCCAGCAAAACATCGGCCTCTAGATCGCGTTCCAGCCCGAGCTTGGCAAGCTTTTCGTGGCGAACCTGGAGCAGTTGCAGGCGATCCTCGCCACGCAAACGATAGCCAAAGAGGTAGACGTCGTCCGCATGATCGAAAGTGTTGCTGTTGACGTCAAAGCTCTGATTGGCCCAAGCCGCCGACACCGCCAACACTTTTTGGCGACCCAGCATCAGTGTGTTGAGTTGGGTAGTCGCGCTTTCGCGTAAACCCTCTGTGCGGCGTTCGATGGTGCGCACTGAGCATGCCGCATCGACGAATACCTGGATCTCGCCAAGTTCTTCATCGTCGTCCGTCTTCGACAGCCAATGACCCACCAGCGCTTTATCGCAATGCTCGGCGCCTAGGGTGAGCGGATGCTCGGGCGCATGTTCGAACAAGGTGCGCTGGCAGCCGGTTGCCAGAAGTCCTAGTACCGCAGCCAGGGCAAGCGTCGAAAAACGGGGTCGGATCACAATGGCACCTCCTTGACGACTGTCATCCCCGCGCAGGCGGGGATCCAGTGCTTCAGCAGCGAGCTGTCGACATGGAAAGCACTGGATTCCCGTCTGCGCGGGAATGACGATTCGGGGTGGTTGGGCCCAAGTAGGTGCGATTGGGGTCGGATCACGGGCATTGCCAGTGGGTTGGCCATGTCATTCAACTGAGAACCGCGCCAGCACCGCGTCGGCTTCAACAAACTCGCCGACTTTTGCTGGCAGTTCGAGCACGATCGCCGCGATTGGCGCACGCAAGGTCAATTCCATTTTCATTGCCTCCATCACCAGGACGGCTTGTTGCGCTTCGACGCGGTCGCCGACCGCCGCGTGTACCGCCACGATACGCCCGGGCATCGGTGCGCGCAGGCGGTCGCTACTGACCGCCGCTGCGCCTTCAAACCCAAATGGCCTTGCCGGATGAAAGCGATAGCGTTGGTGATCGACGTGAACCAGGATGTCCTCGCCCGTCATGCGCGCCGGCAAACGCAGGCTGCTGCCATCCAGCAACAAGGTCAGGTGGGTGTCGGTTTGCGCTAGTCGCTTGACCGTCAGTGCGTGCGTGCCCGGCTCATGCTCGGCAAGCAGCAGGCGGAACGCGTCGGCAGTGCCTTCAACTTGTAACTCGATGCGTTGATCGCGCCACTGCAAGACCAAAGGCTGCGCGCTGGTTTGACCAATTCGCCACCCATCGGCCAGTGCCCAAGGCGAATGCGGATCGGCACCTGCACCCGCTTCCGTCGCTGCCTCGTTGCGCTCGGCGAGCAAGCGTAAGGCTGCTGCGGCGGCCAAGGCGGCCAACGGCGGCGCGCTGGGCAGGCTGACAAACTCATCCAGATGACGATCCAGATAGCCGGTGTCGATGCGTGCTTCCTGCACGGACGGATGTGCGATCAGACGCTCCAGAAAACCGACATTGCTGGCTGGACCCACCACGTCAATCGCGGCCAAGGCATCACGCAGGCGCACCAGCGCTTGCTCGCGGTCATCGCCAAAAGCGATCAGCTTGGCGATCATCGGGTCGTAGAACACGCTGACAACATCGCCCGCGTCGACGCCGGCATCAATGCGAATGCCGGGCATCGCGTGTGGCAGCTCAAGTCGCTCAAGTCGCCCGCTGCCGGGCAAAAATCCGCGCTCTGCGTCTTCGGCATACAGACGTAATTCGATGGCGTGGCCGCGAGTGGTGATTTGGTCCTGACGCAGCGGCAGCGCTTCACCGGCAGCGACGCGCAGTTGCCACTCCACCAAGTCCAGTCCGGTGGTGGCCTCGGTGACCGGATGCTCGACTTGTAGACGCGCATTGATTTCCATGAAATAGAACTGGCCATCGGCGGCCAAGATCAATTCGACGGTGCCGGCATTGACGTAATCGACCGCGCCGCCTGCTTTGACCGCAGCCTCGCCCATCGCCAATCGCAAGGCGGGTTTCAGGGTGGGCGAGGGCGCTTCCTCCAATACTTTTTGATAGCGTCGCTGCGCCGAGCATTCGCGCTCGTTCAGATGCAGCAAGTTGCCGTGGCGGTCGCCGAAGATCTGGAACTCGATATGCCGCGGCATTTCCAGATAGCGTTCCAGCAACACCCGATCACGACCAAATGCACTGGCCGCCTCGCGCTGGCAACTGGCCAAGGCTTCGGCGAATTCGCTGGCCGCGCGCACGACGCGCATGCCTTTGCCACCGCCACCATGCGCCGCCTTGATCATCAGCGGAAAACCAATCGCGTCTGCCTCAGCGGCCAAACGCTCAGCGCCCTGATCCTCGCCACTGTAGCCGGGCACCACCGGCACACCATGCGCCTGCATCAACTGCTTGGCACCGGCCTTTGAGCCGAGCTTGCGCATGGATGAAGCGCGCGGGCCGACAAAAATCAGCCCAGCGGCCTCGACCGCTTCGGCGAAATCGGCGTTCTCGGAAAGGAATCCGAAGCCCGGATGGATGGCATCGGCGCCGCTGCGGTGGGCGGCAGCAAGCACCGCCTCCATCCGCAGATACGACTCCGCCGGCGGTGAGCCACCGATGTGTTCGGCTTGGTCGGCCATGCGCACGTGGCGCGCGCCGGCATCCGCATCCGAATACACCGCGACCGTCGCAACGCCCAAGCGTCGGCAGGTACGAACGATGCGACAGGCGATCTCGCCGCGATTGGCAATCAGCAAGCGTTTGATCACAGCTGGCCCTTTTGTGATGGATTGAGGATTCGAAGACTTGGCTCGCGCCGCAATTCTGGCCAATCTGGACGAGGAACCCTTCTCCCTCCGGGAGAAGGTGGCGCGAAGCGCCGGATGAGGGTGCGAGGCCAGTGCGCGGCCTCAATGCAACCCCGAACCCTCACCCCAACCCCTCTCCCGGAGGGAGAGGGGCTCGAAGGCCGACGTTCGACATTGAACAGGTTAATGGATGGACGGGGGTTTGTTCGATAGTCACTTCGCCCACTTCGGTCGGCGCTTATCAAAAAACGCTGCCAGACCTTCTTGGCCCTCAGGCGACACCCGCAAACCAGCGATCAGATCGGCGTTCTCTTCATCTTGCTCGCGTCGCTCCTTGGGATGCGGATGCGCAATGC
>JANNWF010000534.1:0-10730 GCA_031408455.1 Pseudoxanthomonas sp.
GAGATCCTTGCCCATGCCATGCAGGCGCTGGAATTCATAGGGTGCTGCGCTGACGTCATTCGTCGCCAGCGCGCGCGTGGCCATCCGATAAATCGCCGCAATCGTATGCGCGTTGTGGGTGGCGAACATCGGATAGAAGGCATCGGTCGCCGCCAACATGCGCTTGGCGCAGGCCAGATAACTGACGTCGGTATTGGGTTTGCGAGTGAATAGCGGAAAGCCTGCGTGACCCTCGACTTGCGCGCGCTTGATCTCGGCATCCCAATACGCGCCTTTGACCAGACGCACCGGCATGCGTCGGCCATGTTTCCGCGCGAGTTCCGCCAAATAGTCGATGACAAATGGCGCGCGTTTTTGATACGCCTGCACCGCCAGCCCATAGCCTTGCCAGCCGGCGAGGCTGGGGTCGGCGTACACCGCCGCGATCACTTCCAGACTCAGTTCCAAGCGCTCGGCTTCTTCGGCATCAATCGTGAAACCGATGCCTTGCGCCTTCGCGAGTTGCGCGAGTTGCAACACTTTCGGTGTCAACTCGGCATGCACGCGGCCGCGCTTGCCGATCTCATAACGCGGATGCAACGCCGATAACTTGACCGAGATGCTCGGCGCGGCGAACACGTCGGCATAGGGACCGCCGCTGCCAATGGCCAAAATGGCGCGACGATAGGACTCGAAATAACGGGCCGCGTCCTGACTGGTCAACGCCGACTCGCCCAACATGTCGAAGCTGTAGCGATATGCTGCACTGGCTCCGCGACGCGAGCGCTTCAGCGCTTCATCAATCGTCCGCCCCATCACGAACTGATGGCCCATGATCTTCATCGCCTGGCGGACGGCGAGGCGAATCACCGGCTCGCCCGCGCGACCGACCACGCGCCGCAGCGCACCGCTGAAATTTCGCCGCGTCTCTTCCGACAGCGAGACCATCTTGCCGGTCAGCATCAGGCCCCAAGTCGAGGCGTTGACGAACAGCGAGTCGCTGGCGCCGAGGTGCTTCTTCCAGTTGGCATCGCCCAGCTTGTCGCGGATCAAGCGATCTGCGGTTTCTTGATCGGGAATGCGCAACAAGGCTTCGGCCACGCACATCAGCAACACACCTTCCTCGCTGGAAAGGTCGTACTGGCGCATGAATGCTTCGATCGCGCCTTGGTCTTCGGCTTTGACGCGAACTTGTTTGACCAAGCCGACCGCCAGAGCTTGCACCGCATCGTGTTCAGCCGAGTCATCACCCAGTTCAGCGAGCAGTGCTTTGACGTGCTCGGTTTCATCGCGCAGCCACGCCGCAGTGATCGCCCGCTGCGTGGAATGGGATGCAGACAAATCAGGCGCAGCCAGCGTTATGCCGAGGATGGAATTCACAATGGTCTCAGGCCAACCGAATGCCAGGTGCGCCGAGGGCACGCACCAACGAACCGCAATTGTACGGCGCGGCTTCGGCGATGGTCACGCGATCCCACCACTTGTCATCCCCGCGCAGGCGGGGATCCAGTGCTGTTACTCGCACTGACGCCCCGCGAGAGCACTGGATTCCCGCCTGCGCGGGAATGACGAGTGTTGGTGATTCGAGTTAGCCAATTCGTCGAAGTGCTTGTGTACTTAATTTGATGGCTCACTGGGGCTTGGGAAGGCATCGCCAAGCGTGGTCTTGGCGTGTGCATCAGCATGCTGGCGCAGCACTTCAAACTTAGCCCGAAACACCCGGGCCTCCCACGCCGCCAAGCGCCATCCCAGATGAGCGAGCATGGCCAATGCCAGTCCGGCAACAGCGCCGCCCACGAACAACGCATTGGCAAGAAACAGCGCGCGCGGCAGATCGGCACCCACACCCGCCAAGCCCATCAGCCAACTACCCAACCAGGCAGTGAGCCCGTAAATGGGCGCAATGGTCAGCGGATTGACGATCATCTGCAGGCCCACAGTGATGGTGAGATTGGCGCGCAACAGCAACGCCAGCGCGAAGGCCAGCAAGATCTGCAGGCCATACAAGGGCGACAACGACAACACCATCCCCGCATACAGCGCCGGCAACACCTGCGCGCGGCCTAGCGACCACAGAAACGGGTAACGCTTGGCTCGGCTAGCGAACCATTTGATGACTGGATAGCGATGCACATTCGCCCGTCGCGGTAACGGCCGCAACAAGCGCCGCGCCCAGCGCCGACGCCGCAGCAGTTTCAAGCGCTCGGCTTCGAAAGGCGCGGTGTCGAACGGCTTGGTTTCGATGGGCTCAGCTTCGATGTCGATGCGCTCACGCATCAAGCAGCGCGAGTCGCACAATGCCGTTTTATGTGAACCAAAAGAAGCGATATGGCTGCGGGTGTTAATCCAGCAATGCGTTGCGCTTGGCCGATGGTTTGCGGTTTTACCTTGAGCAGCTTTTGTTTGACCTCGGCCGACAAGCCACTGATCGCGCTGAAATCCAGATCGGTCGGAATCAGGGTCGATTCGTTGCGTTGCTGACGGGCGATTTCTTCGTTTTGTCGACCCAGATAACCGGCGTACTTGGTCTCGATCTCGACTTGCTCGGCCACGTTGGCATCGGCCTCGCCGCGGCCAATGCCGGCGACCGATGCGAGCTGCGCATGAGTGACGCCGGGGCGTTTGAGCAGTTCGAGCACGCTGCAATCGCGACTGATGCTGATCGCCAAGGTCGCCTCAATGTCATTGGCTAGAGCATTGCCCGGCGACAGTCGCATTGCACCCAGCCGCGTGTGCTCGCGCGCGATGCTCTCGCGCCGTCGCGAGAATGTCGCCCAGCGTTGTTCGTCGACCAACCCCAGCTCGCGACCTCGCTCGGTCAGGCGCAGGTCGGCATTGTCCTCGCGCAGTTGCAGGCGATATTCGGCGCGCGAGGTAAACATGCGATACGGCTCGATGGTGCCATTGACGATCAGATCGTCAATCAGTACGCCGATGTAAGCCTGCTCGCGGCCTGGCGTCCAAGCCTCCTGACCTAGGGCACGCCGCGCGGCGTTCAAGCCGGCAATCAAGCCTTGTGCAGCGGCCTCTTCATAGCCGGTGGTGCCGTTGATCTGGCCAGCAAAGAACAATCCTTCGACCGCCTTGGTTTGCAGCGAAGCGGTCAATCCGCGCGGGTCGAAAAAATCGTATTCGATCGCGTAGCCCGGACGGGTGATATGGGCCTGCTCGAAGCCTCGAATCGAACGCACTAAGTCCAACTGAACATCGAACGGCAGCGAGGTCGAAATGCCGTTCGGATAGATCTCGATCGCGTCCAGACCTTCGGGCTCGACAAACACCTGATGCGAGTTACGCTCGGCAAAGCGCACCACTTTGTCTTCGATCGATGGGCAATAACGCGGCCCAGTGCCTTCGATCTGACCGCTGTACAGCGGCGAGCGCGGCAGCGCGGCGCGAATGATGTCGTGGCTTTTTTCGCTGGTATGGGTGATCCAACAGCTGACTTGGCGCGGGTGGTCAGCATGGCTTCCCATGAACGAAAACACTGGCCGGGGATCGTCGCCGGGTTGCTCGTCCATCACTGAATAATCAAGACTGCGACCGTCAATGCGCGGTGGCGTGCCGGTCTTTAGCCGTCCGACGGAAAAAGGGCCTTCACGCAGGCGCATGGCCAGCGTGGTCGCTGGAGGTTCACCGGCGCGGCCGGCAGAATGCTGCGATTGGCCGACATGCACGCGACCGGCCAAGAAGGTCCCCGCAGTCAGCACCACGTTTGGCGCATCGAACCGCAGGCCGAGCTGGGTCAGCACGCCGCGCACGCTGCCGTTCTCGATGACGATGTCGTCGACCGCCGCTTGGAACACGCTGAGGTTGGCTTGTTGTTCGACCACGCGCCGAATGGCGGCACGATAAAGACTACGGTCCGCCTGACAGCGCGTCGCTCGCACCGCCGGTCCCTTGCTGGCGTTTAGCCGACGCCATTGAATACCCGCGCGATCCGCCGCCTGCGCCATCGCGCCGCCTAGGGCGTCAACCTCGCGCACCAGATGACCCTTGCCGATGCCGCCAATGGCCGGATTGCAGCTCATCGCGCCGATGGTTTCGATGCTATGACTCAGCAGTAGTGTGCGCGCGCCACAGCGTGCGGCGGCAAGCGCGGCCTCGGTGCCGGCGTGACCGCCGCCGACGACGATGACGTCATAACTGTGCATACGCTAAAAATCCGATTCACGATCAATTCTGACGCGGGCAATGCCCGCTTCAACGGCTGAGCTTCAGTACAAAAGTCTAGCGCGCAACCAGCTAGCGTTGCCCGCACGCTTTGGCACGAAACCTGCTCCCTGCTCCAGTGCACCCATCTTGGCAGGCAGCAGGTTGCTGCAAACAACGTGCTGTCGACTGGACTGAACAGGGGCCGGTCATGTGCAAGGTGGGGAAGCATGGCGTCGTGCCGGAAAAGGCCGGCGCCCGGGGGTCTTTTGGAACAGGGGGAATCCAGGGGACCGGATCCGGGCGCCGGACAGCCATGAAAGGGGTCCGGGAGGTGACACTCTCCGCGCGCTGATGTCACTAAGCGCCGCGTTTCGTCACTGCTAAGCGTGAGCCTCGAAACGCCTCCGCGCAACGGCAGTCACGCGATTTTTTGGTGACGGCCATCACACTTTTTGGCTGTAGGAGCTTTCTGCACTCCGTTGCCGTTCCGCTGTCGCGGAGCAAGCAGGCTGAATGCAAAGTCCGAGAAAAGGCAAACGTCTTGAACGCGGAGGCGCAGAGGTTCGCAGAGACTAAAGAATTCGTGCCCCCCGTACTTATTATCTTTTGCTCCCTTTTTCTCTAGCTTCTCTGCGTTCCTTTGCGTTTTCTGCGCCTCCGCGTTGAGGCTGTGCTGTTGTTGTTTGATGGAATCGGTTGCTCGTAATCTCAGCTCGCCCAATCGCTATGGCGGTGACTGCTCGTCTGCTTCCCGACTGCGTGGCGATTCCGCTGGCTCGGAGCGGCTTTCGGCGCGTGACTCACTCCGCGACTCACCGCCACCGTAGTCGTTGCTGCGTGATTCCATCCGCGCTGGCGCCTCGTACTGCCGTGGCGCTGATTCGCGATAGCTGGGTTGACTGGCGCGGGGTTCACTGGAGCGGGGCTCACTGTAACGGGGTTCACTGTAGCTGGGCTGGCGATAGCTGGGCTGGCTGGAGCGCGCCTCGCGCGGCGAATACGTCTCCCGACTAGACTCAGCCGCGCGGTATCGCGGTGCACTTTCTTCGCGCGGTTGCGAGCGCTCATACACCGGTGCGGACCGCGACTGCCGAGGTTGATAGTCAGCACCTTGGTTATAGCGCGGGCTGGATTCGCGATAGACCGGCGCGGCGCGGCTGGACGCCGGCTGACCATAGCTCGAGGAGCGCGATGGCGCGACTCGGTAGCCGCCCACATCCTCGTCCCGCGCTCGCGGTGCGTAGCCTCGCTCAGTCGAGGATCCATAGCGCTGACTGCGCGCCGGCAGTTGCTCGCGAGCACCGCTGTAGCGCGATGACTGCCGGGCGCCGACTTCGCCATTGCGCACATCGCCGGAGTCGCCAATGTAGCGCTCGCGGCTGCCGTCCACGCGCGCCGGGCGCTTGCTCGCGGCATCTCGGTCGTAGCCAAAGCCGCTGACGGCAGGATCGGCTCGCCGACCACTGCCACCTCCGCCGCCGTAGTCAGCACCGCGCTGCGCTTGCCGACGCTCGATCACCTCGCCTTGGCTGCGATCTTCATAGCGGCTGGCTTGCGTGCGCGGCAAACCGCCGCTGCGGCCGCCGTAATTGCCGTTGTTGTAGCCATTGCCCGAGTTGTACTGCGTCTGCCGACTCAGCCAAGCCGCCTCGTTGCGGGCATTGCCATAGCGTGGCGCGTAGTAGCTGTAGCTGGGGGTGTCGTAGTGACGATAAGATGACCAGTCGTAATACCCATCTACCCACGACAAGCGGTACGGCGAATAGGCATAGCTGGAATACCCAAACTGCCGGTAGCGACTGCCATAACCATAGCCATAGCCGTGATTGAAGCCACCACCGTAGCCAAAGCTGAAGTAGTTGCGTGGGTAATAAGTGACGCCGTAGAAAAACTGCGGATGCCAGTACGGGTCAACCGACCAGCGATTGAGCGACCAGAACAACGAGTAGTAGTACGGGCTATCGACATAGCTTGAATAGCCATAGTTGGCATAGCCTTCGTCTTCGTAGTAATAGTCTCCGCGGCCACTGCTGGCCGGCGCGTAGACACTCGAGCCGTCCGCATAGATCGGATCGCCATAGGAGTCACGACCGGTTGTGTAGTAGCCGTTGTCGTAACCACCGTATTCGGAGTAACTGACGCAGCCCGCCAACAGGGTGGTCAAGGCAAGAATTGGTATCGAACGCTTCATCGCAGAACCCCCTGAACGGTGTCTGGGCACTCTACGCGGCAGCTGTCAGTCACGCATGAATCGTCGCCGTCTGCGTCATTGCGGGCGCGAAGTTGTTGCGCTGGGGTTTAACTGGAAGTCGGGCGCACGATCGTCACGCGCGCAAGCAGCGCAGCAAGTTCGCGCGCTGCGCGCGCGCCTTCGCTTCGCTCGGTGCGCTCTACCAGAGCCTAGACGCCAACCTCGTGCTTTTGTAGAGCCGAGCTTGCTCGGCTGCTCCGCCAGTACGTGTAAGCCCTACGCAGCGGAGCAAGCTCCGCTCTACAAGATCGGGTGCATGCGCTGGCTTCGCCTTCATAGAGCCGACCGACCGACCGAGCGAAGCGAAGGCGCATGCGCGCAGCCCGCGAACTTACTCGGCTGCGTTGACGGCTAACGCCGCTAAGCCGTCACCATGCCGCCAGTGACCAGCTCACGGCGCTCGCGGGCATCATCGACCACGACGCGATTGCGACCGCCGCGTTTGGCGGCGTACAAGGCCTCATCCGCTGCGCGGAACAGATCGCGAGTGGCCGCGCATTGCCGCGTCGCGGTACATGCTAGGCCGATGCTGACGGTGACTCGCGGCTCACGATCATCGTTTTCGATCTCCGCGCGCAGTCGCTCGGCGAGCTCAGCGGCCATGTCCAAGGCCGTCCTTGGCAGCAGGATCACGAACTCCTCGCCGCCATAACGAAATGCCTGCGACGGCAACCGCGGTGCGCGCCGAATCGATGCCGCGACCCGCTGCAAGACGCGATCTCCGAGTGCATGCCCGTGTACGTCATTGACTTGCTTGAACAGGTCGATATCGACGATCAACAGGGAGAGTGGCGCGTTGCTGGCCGCACAGCTGGCAAAGTGCTGGCTCACCAGTTCGTCCAAGCTGGCTCGATTGCCCAACCCCGTCAACGAATCGGTGCGGCTTTGCTGCTTGATTTCCTGCACACGCACGCCCAGCGCCAGCGACAACAAGACAAACTCAAAAATGGTGCCGATCTGAAACCCGTACTGGGTCAACATGTTGTGCGGCAGCAAGCCAAAGCTCTTCAGAATGTAGGCGAGCACGCCGATCAAAAATGCCGACCACGCCAGCAAGAAAAAGCGCGCAGTGGGCTGGCCCGCGCGATGACTCGCAACCCCCATTGCCATCACCAACAGCATGGTGACGACGATGGCCACCGAGATCGGCCGAATGATGATGGCGTAGTCAAAGAATGGCGAGGCGATCAGTATCGCCACGATCATCAACTGCATGACGGAGGTGAATTTGCCCACCTTGGGTGCGACCCGCTCGATGTGCAGAATGGTCTTGGCGAACTGCAACAGAAAGTGCAAAGCGGCCATTAGCAACATCACGTGGATGGCGCTGGCCAATTCTGGCGAATCCGACATGACGTACTGGTAGGCGATGCCGTTGAACGCAGCCATGTAGCTGCCGTAAGTCAACACGTAAAACAGGTAGTAGAGAAACGACGCATCGCGCACAAACAGAAACAGCACCAGGACAATGGTGGCAAGCAACAAGATGCTGCCAAACAGCGCACCCAAGGCCAATTGTTCGGCGGCCACCTGGGTGGTTAGCGCGAACGACTGATAAAGCGTCAGGGGCACGTTGACGGGGCCACCCGACGTGGCTCGCACCAGCACGCTGTAGTCAGAATTGGCAGGGATTGTGAGCGGAAACAGGAAGTCCCTATGCTCGATCGGTCGGGTCGAAAACGGCAGACGATCCCCGGTCAACCAATGCTGCAGCACTTGGCCGTTGGCGATGACCCACACCTCGACGCGATCCAACATCGGATAGTTCTGTCGCAACACCCGCGTGATCGGCGCATTGCTGCCGTTGCGCAGCTCAAATCGTAACCACCACGCCGAGGTTGAAAAACCAAAACTGGCGGCATCATCGGCCAGCGGGCGGAAGCGTCCCGCCTGTGCGGGCGAGAGCACATCGTTGATGCCCAAACTGTCGCTTGGGTCTTCCAGAAAGCTCAGTCGCGAGGCCACATTGATGATTGGCTCGCCGTCGGCGAGTTCGAACGGCACATTGGCCGAGCAGATTCCGCAGGCACCGAAAAGCACCAACAACAGCCACAGCCATCGCCCCAGCGTCTTCTCGCGACGCTCATCGCTCATCGCGAGCACACCCACTCAGCTGCCGTGAAAGCCGTCAATCTCAATCGCCAGATTGGACCGACAAATGTCGGCATAAACGACCAAACGCGACACATCGGCGGGCAGGTGACTGTCGAGCAACGCGTCGAATCCGGGCAGTTGATCACGCAGATACACCTTGAGCAGGCTGCTGCCATCGAACTCTGCCGAGAGATCTGGCTGCACGGCGCGTGCCGCGTCAATCAAGGCCGAAAAATTGCGCATGGTCTCGTCGAGCTGCGCAGGTAGGTCATCCACATGCTGTGAGGCGTGGCCAAGGATGGCGGCGGTGCCAGACAACATCAGCGGCAGGCAAACCTGCGCCGGCGCCAGCATCGCGCGCACGAAACTGGGTGAACGTGGACCGTACTCGCGTGGATAACGCCAAGCCGCCATTTGCCGTGGGTTTTCCAGCGGTGTACCAGCGGCTTTGGCACTCAGCCAATACACCTGCACGACTCGCCGCCCATCGCGCCGACCAATCGCGGTCGCCGCCGGAAAGCGCTCAGCGTAGTCCGCAAAACTGGCGGCGCGGCCGACGCAAAACTGCCGGTAGCGCTCGTCGTCCGCCTCACCTTCGGTGATCGCGTCCAGATAATTCCAGACCCGCAACAAATGCGGAAACTTGCTGCTTGCAAGCTGAGCGAGCGCGGCTTGATACGCGGCACGCGCCGCGCCTTCGATGCCAAGCTCGCCTTCGACACATTCGATCCAGCCAAACGCGACCTCTTCATTGCTGGCCCCGCAGATCTGGCCATCGCGGTACAGGCGAACCGGCGTGGGCGACTCCCAGATTTCGAACCACGTCGCGCCATCGCTGGGCTCCAGCCCGATGTGCAAATAGCGATGATCGTCGAGGGTGGCCGGTGCCGCCGAGCCAAACCCAAACACCGCCAAGGTGTGCGGACCAAACAAGCTGTTGGGATCGACCCCGCGCGCATAGCGCGGCACCAGCGCCGGCCGCTTCTGGACAGGAATTGCGATGGCATTCACTCAGGTAACCTGCGCGCGCAAGGTGGCAGCCGCGCCCTTGGCCGGTCGGCCACCGATCACAAGCACATCGGTATCTGTGGTCGGCTGAATAGGCATGCGGGGCGTTCGAGGCAGTCCAATTGGGCAGGGTGCGAAAAGGTGAATGATATACTCCGCGCCTCACGCGAGGCGGCCGGGAAAGCTGAGGCACCTGGCCCCGCGAGGCCACACTTTGCGCCATTCCGCCTCGCCAATCCCTATCGATCCAGACTTCCGACGCCTCCATGCCGACTCAAACCGAAGCCGAACTCGCGCTTGCCACCTTGCTGGTGGATGCGCTCAACCTCGAAGACATCGAACCCGCCAGCATCGATCCCGAGCAGCCGCTGTTCGGCTCGGGCTTGGGTCTGGATTCCATCGATGCGTTGGAAATGGCGCTGGCGATTTCCAAGGCCTACGGCTTTCAGCTGCGCTCGGACAACGACGATAACCGGCGGATTTTTGCCTCACTGGCCGCATTGTCGGCCCATGTTGAAGCCCAACGCACCACGTGAATGCACGCGCGCCGCTGCTGCTGGCGGTCGCGTTTTTGCTACTCGCCCACGCCGCCGCGATCTCGCAATCGGCGCTGCTCGCCTTGCTGGCGGGAGGCGTATTGGGGCTGATGCTGAGCTGGCCATTACGGACCCACACCGCACTTTTCTTGTTGGCCTTGCTGACGGCCGCCGGCGTGCTGTGGTCGTTGCAGCGCAGCGGGCATCCGTTTTTGCCATTGCTGCTGCCACCGGTAGTCTTCAATGCGGTGGTAGGCCTGTACTTCGCGCGCAGCTTGCGGGCCGGTCGCACACCGCTGATCGAATGCATCGTATTGGCGATCCACGCGGCCCACATGCCCCACCCCGACGTGCCGCGTTACGCGCGTCGCCTCACGTTGAGCTGGGCAATCCTGTTGTTCGGCTTGGCGCTAGTGAACTTCGTGCTCGCCCTATTCGCCGACCCCGCTGGTCTGTTGTTAAGTCTCGGCGTGACGCCGCCCCTCACGGTACCGCTGGCGTGGTGGTCAGCGTTTGCAAATGGCATCAACTATGCGGTCATCGGGCTATTTTTTGTTGGCGAGTACGCCTATCGGAGTCATCGGTTTCCGAATCCGGTGTATCGCAACTTTGCCGATTTCATGACGCGGGTCGCCAAGCTGGGGCCTACGTTCTGGCGCGAAGCCGGACGATGACGCGCTGCCCGCTGCATCCCAGCCGCGCCGAGC
>JANNWF010000535.1:0-5497 GCA_031408455.1 Pseudoxanthomonas sp.
CGGTAGCTGGTGATTTTCGAGGTGCGCGGGTCAAGCTTGGCGAGTCCGCCTCCGCGCAGGCCGATCCAGATCGCAGCGTCGCTCGCTTCGGCCATCGTGATCACCGAGCCCGCCGCCAAGCTGCTGGAGTCGCCATCCACATGCCGATAGGTCGCAAAGGTTTCGCTGGCCGGATCAAACACCGATACGCCATCGGCGTCGGTGCCGATCCATAGGCGACCGTCCTTGCCCAGCAATAGACTGCGAATCAGGTTGCCGCTGATGCTGGTCGGGTCATCGGCTAGGTGCACATAACGGCGGAAGCTATAGCCATCAAAACGGATCAACCCGCGCGTGCTGCCTATCCACAGAAACCCGGCTTGGTCTTGAACCAGCGCGGTGACGACACCGTCAGGCACGGTCTCAAGATCACTGACCAGTTCAAAGCGTGCGGTGACGTCTTCATCCATCGCCCAGGTCGGCGTCCCGAACAGGAGCAGCAGCCATAACAAGGCGCGCATGGCTGGCGGCTAACGACGGACCGGCAGCGGAATCTCGTCTGCCGCCATCGGCCGGCCGAACAAATAGCCCTGTGCTTGATCGCAGTCCATCTCACGCAGCACGTCGGCCTGTGCCTGCGTCTCCACGCCTTCAGCAATCACCTTCAAGCCGAGCAGGTGGCCCATATTGATGATCATCGCGGCGATGACGCGATCTTCGCGGCGCTCGACCAAGCCGGTGACGAACGAGCGATCAATTTTCAGGCGGTCAATCGGCAAGCGCTGCAAGCGGCTGAGCGAGGAATGGCCGGTGCCGAAGTCATCGATGGCAATGCCGATGCCGGCACGACGCAGGGTTGCCAAAGTCTCCAAGGCGCGCTCGTCTTCGGCCAACAGCAGCGATTCAGTGACCTCGAGCTCAAGCTGGCCAGGATCGATGCCAGTCTCGCCCATGACGCGTTCAACCATAAGCGGGAAACCGGGGTCTTTCAGTTGCCGCGGCGACACGTTGACCGCCATCACCAGCGAGTGGCCGGCCTGTTGCCAGCGCACTTGCTGCCTGCAAGCTTCGGCCAGCACCCATTCGCCAATGGCGAGGATTTGTCCCGACTCCTCGGCCGCCGCGATGAACTGATCCGGTAACACCCAGCCGCTTCGACGCCGCCAGCGCACCAGTGCCTCCACGCCCAGCAAGGCGCCGGTAGCCATGTCCATCTGCGGCTGATACACGAGCTTCAACGCCGACTGCTCGATGGCGCTGCGCAACTCGCGGGCGGTATCGAGTCGCGCTTGCAGTTCGTGCTCGAAGCGGTCATCAAAAAACTGGTGGCTGCTGCGGTTGAGGCGCTTGCCTTGCTTGAGCGCAATGCCGGCGTTGCGAAACAACGAGGACGCGCTATGGCCTTGCTCGGGATAGCGCGCCACGCCCAAGGTCATGGTCAAGGCGATCTCGTTGCCATCGACTTCCAAATTGCGCTGCAAGCGTTCGGCCAATGCAGCCAGCCGCGCCGAGGTCAATTCGCCATTGGGCGAGTCGTCAGCCATGACCACCGCAAAGTTATCGGCCGCCGTGCGGGCCAGAAAGGCCTCGCCAGCAAACACCTCAGCCAAGAGTGCAGCGCTGGCCTTGAGCGTGTGGTCGCCCACTTCGTGGCCCAAGCCGTCGTTGACCGCCTGGAAGTTGTCGATGTCGGCCAAGGCCAATGAGAATGGCGCGCCCAACAGGCAGCGACGACGCAGCTCGCGCTCCAGCGAGGCGCGATTCCACGCCGACGTCAGCGGATCGCGAAACGCCATGGTTTCCAATTCTTCAAACAGCTGCGCGTTGTCCAAGCCAATCGCAACATTGATCGAGAACAGCTCCAGCAGTTGCCGATCCAACTCGGGGATCGGCGCTTGGGTGGCGACGTGAGCGACCAAGCGTTCGGCGCGCGGCGAACGAATAAACAGCAGGGCGTGATCGCGCCCAAACTCGTTCTGTTCGCTGTCGAGCACGCGCCGCACCCGTGACACCAGTTCGTGATCCGTCGAATCCAACAACAACTCGCCCTTGCGATCTGCATAGCGGCCGCTCGCCGCGAGCACGCGCAACCCACTCACACCGCTGCCACGTTCCTCGGCGCACAACACGCCATCGGCGGCGACGTGCAGCATCGCGCAGATCTGCGTCAACACACCGTCGGCGAAGCCGCTCACCGCCTTCACATCCATCAGCCGCGAGGCCGCGTCCAGGATCGAACGCAAGCCCTCTCGGTTGGCCTCGATGGTGCGGATTTGCTGAAACGAGCGCAGGGCGGAGGTCAGTGTGGTCAGCAGGCGCTGACTGGTCAGCTCCGACTTGGCCCGGTAATCGTTGATGTCGTAGTGCTGGATGACCTCGATTTCGGGCGCGTAGCCCGGCTGACCAGTGCGCAGGACGATGCGCACGGCGGGGTCCTCAAAGCGCTCGCGAATCTCGCCCACCAATTTCAGGCCGGCGTCTTCAGATTCCATCACCACATCGAGCAGGATGCAGCTGTAGCGGCCTTTGCCCAACAGCACTCGCGCTTCGGCGGCCGAATATGCACTTTCAAAGGTCAGTGCACGGCCCAAAATCTGAGCGCCTTCCAAAGCGAAGCGAGTGACTCGATGCACCTGCTCTTCGTCATCGACAATCAGAATGCGCCACGCCGGCGCGCCATCGTCGAGCGCACCCGGCAGCCTCACTTCGTCGCGCAGATCGAGCAGATCAGTGTCTGACACTCAATACTCCGCCGTGCCGTGGCTAGGACAAGGCCTGAGGATAGCCTGAACCACCGGCCAATCGCCGCTACTTGCCATCCTCTTGACCTCAATTGATGCAGATTCCAGCGGTTAGGCGAACCGAACCGCCTGCTCGACTACTCTGTTCACTTATCTCCCATCGCTGCTGGTCGTGCCCGATGCGCCTGCTGTATGCCATCTACATATGTATAAGCCTCGTGATCGCACCGGTGCGCACGAGCGCTGCTGTTGACCACACGCATGCGGGGCTGACCGTGCTGCTGGCCAAGCACGTGCGATGGAGTGCCGATGGGCACGCCAGCCAGGTCGACTATGTCGGTCTCAAGACCGATAGAGTTGCGTTGAAGGCGTATCTGACGCAGTTGGCTGAGATCACCCAAGCCGACTTTGATGGCTGGAACTCAGGCCAGCGGATGGCATTCCTGATCAATGCCTATAACGCGTGGACGCTGGAGCTGATTCTGACGGGCGAGCCCGACCTCGTTTCCATCAAGGATCTCGGCAGTTTGTTCTCGTCGCCCTGGAAGCAGGCCATCGCGCCGCTACTCGGCAAGACCCGCAGCCTGGATGACATCGAGCACGGCCTGCTGCGCGGTGCGCCGGACTTTGCCGAGCCGCGCATCCATTTCGCGGTAAATTGCGCCTCCATCGGCTGTCCAGCGCTGCGACCTGAGGCTTACACCGCCACCAAGCTTGAGGCGCAACTCGCCGACCAGACCACCCGTTTCCTGAGTGACCGCAGCCGCAATCGAATGAGCGCGGATGGCAAGGCACTGGAAGTGTCCAAATTGTTCGACTGGTACGCCGACGACTTCACCTCGAAATCCAGCGCGCTCTCGCCTCCGGCCGGGTTCCTGGCCGAGTACGCGGAACAGTTCAGCGATGATCCCGCCGCGCAACAACGCGTCCGCGCGGGCGAACTTGAGATCGAGTTTCTTGATTACGATTGGTCCCTGAACTCGGTCGCCGCGGCTGCAGCTCCGCCATGAGTAGTAGTGGTCACTGGCTGCGGCAAGTTGCGTCGTCGCAAGCGGCTGCCCATCAAACCTAGCGAGTGCTCTCTGGCGAGGCGAACCCTGTCGCGCCAAACCATCCCTTCACACAGCGAAATCAGACCAAGTCCCTCTATGAACGCAGCCATCGACGATCAGCTCGCGATCCGCGAGTACTACGGCCAGACCTTGAGTCGCAGCAGCGATCTGAAAACCTCAGCCTGCTGTCCCACTGAAGCGATGCCGGCGCATTTGCGGCCGCTGCTGGCGGATATTCATCCCGACATCAGCGCGCGCTTCTACGGCTGTGGCTCGCCCTTGCCGCCCGTATTGGGCGGCTGCACGGTGCTGGATCTGGGCTGCGGGACCGGCCGCGATGCCTATCTGCTATCGAGACTGGTGGGTGAGCACGGCCGCGTGATCGGTGTCGACATGACTCCCGAACAGCTGGATGTCGCGCGTCGCCATCGCGACTGGCATGCCGCGCGCTACGGCTATGCGGCGAGCAATGTCGAACTGCATGAGGGCGTGATCGAAGACTTGGGTACCTTGGGCATTGGCGATGCCAGTGTCGATGTGGTGGTATCCAACTGCGTGCTCAATTTGGCCACCGACAAGGCGCGCGTCTTCGCGGAGATTTTTCGCGTGCTGAAACCCGGTGGTGAGTTGTACTTTTCTGACGTGTTTGCGGATCGGCGTATTCCCACTCACCTCCGTCACGACCCGGTGTTGCTGGGCGAATGCCTTGCCGGAGCGATGTATGGCGAAGACTTTCGCCGCGTATTGAACCCTTTGGGCTGCGCCGACGCGCGCAGCGTGAGCAGCACTCCGATCCTGATCGATGACTACGCCATCGCCGCCAAGATCGGCATGGTCAATTTCACCTCCCGCACCATCCGCGCGTTCAAGTTGGCGTTGGAAGATCGCTGCGAAGATCACGGCCAGACGGCTACTTATCTAGGTAGCATCGCCGAGCATCCGCACGCGTTTGTATTGGACGATCACCACCGGTTGGAAACGGGGCGACCCATGCTGGTGTGTGGCAACACGGCAGCGATGCTCGGTGCCACCCGCTACGGCAGGCACTTCCAGATCAGTGGTGACACGCGCCAGCACTTTGGATTGTTTGATTGCGCACCGGCGGCAGCGACCAATACCACCGCCGCCTGCTGCTGATTCATGCCGCAACTCGACCAGCTAGCAGTGGTCATACCGGTGGGGCCAGCCGATACGGCGTGGCATGGGTTGCTGCCGTTGTTGGCTGGATTGCAAGCGTCTACTGCGGTCCTCCTGTCGATGGCCGAAAACGACACGCAGGACTCGGCGAAGGCCACACCTTCCGCTCGAATCATTCGTGGCCCAGCAGGACGCGGCCGGCAGTTGAATGCAGGCGCTGCTGCAACCACGCAGCCGTGGTTATGGTTTTTGCACGCCGATAGTCGATTTGATGACTCCGCCCTGCGGGCGATCGAGCACCTCGGCGATGCGCCTGCCTTGAGCTATTTCGATTTGCACTTTCATGACGGCGGCGCAGCAATGCGCATCAACGCCGTTGGCGCCTGGTTGCGCAGTCGGATACTGCGGCTGCCGTTTGGCGACCAAGGTCTGTTACTGCCGCGCGCAGTGTTCAATCAATTGGGCGGATTCGATGAGCAACTGGCCGGCGGTGAAGACCACGCCTTGGTTTGGGCGGCGCGCCGCGCTGGCGTGCCATTGCGTCCGCTGCGCGCGCGGCTATCGACCAGCGCGCGCAAGTACAGCGAG
>JANNWF010000536.1:0-7018 GCA_031408455.1 Pseudoxanthomonas sp.
ATCGGCTGCTGTTGGCCTTGGGTCGCAAGGCCAATACCGAGGGCTTTGGCTTAGACACATTGGGCGTCGTGATCAGCAAGCGCGGCACGATTGAGCATGATGCGCAGCTGCGCACCAACTTTCCCAATATTCATGTCTGCGGCGATGTCGCCGGCCCCTACCAATTCACCCACGTCGCCGCGCATCAAGCGTGGTACGCGGCAGTGAACGGTTTGCTGTCACCATTTTGGACCTACAACGTCGATTATCGGGTGATCCCGTGGGTGACTTTTACTGAGCCCGAAGTCGCTCGCGTCGGCCTGTCTGAAAACGAAGCGGTCGAGCAGGGCATCGCGTTTGAAGTCACCCGTTACGGGCTCGACGATCTGGATCGCGCCATCGCCGACAGCAGCGATCACGGCTTCGTCAAAGTGCTGACCACACCCGGCACTGATCGCATCATCGGCGCCAGCATCGTCGGCGCGCATGCCGGCGAGCTTTTGCCAGAGTTTGTGCTGGCGATGAAGTACAAACTCGGCCTCAACAAGTTGCTGGGCACCATCCACGTCTACCCGACCATGAGCGAAGCCAACAAATACGCCGCCGGTGTCTGGAAGAAAGCGCATGCGCCACAGTTCGCATTGCGGATGGCGGCGAAGTTTTTTGCTTGGCGGCGGGGCTAGCGAGGCGCGCCCAGCTCGGATCGGACACTAATCGAGGGCCGCGCTCCCGCGCGGCTGCGGTTGAATCTGCGGCAAGGTCGCAACAGCGGCGCCGCAGGAGCAGCGCCCTCCAAGAGCAGCGCCCTCCGCAGTGGTGCGGCGTTGAACGTCAATACCTAGCCGGCAGGGTATCGCGTGCCAGCGCGAGCGCCTCAAACCCATCTGCAAACACGACATTGGGACTCCCGCCCGTAATCCCTGCCAGCGCCCACGACAGCCCATCGCTGGTTCGATGCTCCCAGCCCCACTTGCGCCAGGGGTTGACACGAAATGCAGCTAGGCCCGATGCCGGGCCGGTGGGGCGAATCCAGAAATTCACGCCACGGTCGTAGCTCGAATACAGGGCGTTGATCTCGGCAGCCAACGCAGTGTCGCGCTGATTCAGCAGGGCGCCGAAGTAGTCGGCCCAAGCGATGCTCGCAGCAACATCCAGCGAATGCTCTTCGTCGTGGATCGGGTCCTCGACCGCGAAGTCCGTACCGTCGTGCTCGATGACATAGCGCGGTGCTCGCGTATCGCCGCCGTATTGACTGGCTTCGGTCCGCAAGGCGGTGCGCAGGAAACCACCGGAGCGGCGAATCATCTGCGCGCTTGGCGCGTCCTCGGCGCTGGCGTAGGCGCGTCGCAAGGCATCGGTGAGCAGGGCGGTCATCCAGGTCGAGGCACCGTAGGCGGCGCCGTCCCAATCACCGTGCTGGTCACCGG
Source organism: Pseudoxanthomonas sp. (assembly GCA_031408455.1). Lineage (GTDB taxonomy): Bacteria > Pseudomonadota > Gammaproteobacteria > Xanthomonadales > Xanthomonadaceae > JANNWF01. The sequence continues at coordinate 1,407 of JANNWF010000536.1, forward strand.
TGTGATACCAGCCGCCATCGACGCGTTGCACCGGAATACCGGCCGGCACGCCATCCTGATGCGCGGCGAGCGCGGCGATGATCGCGTTGACGCTGTTGCGGCGCGCCACCGTGCCGTTCACTTCGTAATCGATGACATGCGCCATCAATTTGAAGGCGACCATGCGCTCGGTCCAGAAGCCGAGCGCGGCGGTCCACGCGTGCGGGCTGCCGTCATGTGCGGTCGCGGTGGTGGTGATCTGCGCGCGAAAGGTCTCGTCGCCGGTCAACCAATAGCTGTAGGCCAGCGATTCGTTGAACGAATACTTGTTGTCGCCGGGATTGAGCGAGAAGCCGCCATTGGCGTTCAAGCGCGCCCGATAGAACTCACTATGCCGAACCGCTTCGCGAAGTGCTTTGAGCGAACCGCTACGCAGATACAGCGTGAACATGGTCGCCGCGCGGTCATACAACCAAGGCTCGAAGGCGGTCTTGTAAGGGCACTGATTGGCGACGAGCACGGCCGGATCGTCTTCGTTGATGACCGTGTAGAAGTTGTTTTTGAGTGCGCGCTAGGTTTCCTGGGTGCCTGGCCAGGTGGCAATCGCGTCCATTGCCGCGGGGCTGTCGCGTGCCGCGGTGTTGCTGGCATCAAAGGTCAGGCTTTGGGTGTGGCGCAACACGCCGCGCGACAGCCAGCTCGCGGGAAGCGTGGCGTAGACCAGCGGCTCGAAGACATTGTCGGCGGCCACGAAACTGCCGCTGGTCACCGCCGCCCAGGTGCTTGCGCGAGTCGCGCGTTGCGGTCGGCTAAGCGTGCGCGGAGCGCCACCGAACTCGACCACGATGGATTTGGCCTGGCTGGGATTGGCAAAGCTGACCTCGACCTGGATCAACACCACCCGCAGCGACTGCCCATCAACGGCCGCACTGCTGCGGTGGCGCCACGGCGTCAGCCCTTCCACATAGGCAGCGATCTCAGTGCCGCCATCGCGCACCCGCAGTTGGGAAAGGCTGGCTTGAGTGATCGAGCCACGCGGAAACGGCACCCCAAAACTGGCGACCACCGGCGTGTTGGCGCTGACCGCGGCCGTGGCGTGCAGTTGCACCGCTATGCTGCCGGAGGTTTGTGGTGGGGCGATGAAGGACTCGACCGCAAGAGCCGGCAGGGTCGCGATCAGCAGCATCACCAGCAGCAGCCGGCGAATTACGGTGCGACGCATGGCGGCACTCCTGTCATCGACCTGCCGCGATTCTGCGCGCGGGTTGGAGGCTTTGCAAAACATTGTGTCGGAAATGCGGGCGCAGGACGCTGCGAAGGCAGCGGAGCAAGCTCCGCTCTACCAGAGCTGATGTAGAGCCGACCGAGCGAAGCGAAGGCGGGCGCGCAGCGCACGAACTTGCTCGGCTGCTTTTGTCCAAATTATTTGACCGACCAACCCGGAACTACATCGCCTTGCGTGCCACCTTCGCGTGGCCTTCGTTGACCAGCATCAGCGCCGCCGAGCCGTAGTATTTGTGGTACTCGGCCACCATTTCGCCACTGCTGATGACCGGGTCGGTGGTCACCAGCTTTTCGGCCTCAGCGATATCCGTGACCGCAAGAATAAACAGCCCGCGCCAGCCATCGACACCATCAAACGGCCCCGCCAAGGCCAGTTTCTTCTCCGCCGCCAAGCGATTCATATTGGCGAAGTGGCCCTTGAACATGGCGTCACGCGCCTCGCCTTTTGGCATCGGCTTCGGACCGGTTTTCAGGATCACCAGCACGTAACCACGCATACCGTGTTCGTCGGCACCTAAGGCTGCGGCGAGCTCGCCGTCGAAGGTCGCCGGTGGCGTGGCCGCAGCTGGCGCGGTTTCTTCCGCAGCGACGTTCATCGCCAGAAGCAGAGCCAACAGGCCGGCGGCGCGGACGGTAATCAAGGTCTTCATCGGCGGACTCCAGACGTGCGGATGTACTTGTGGTGGACGTGGTTTCGGTCAGCCCCGAATGTCGCCGTGCGGACTGTGGCGCGGGTGGTCACGATAGACGCTCTCATGCCCACAGCGAAAGTGCACCGCGCCGAGCAAGCACAAACACAGTGACTCCCACCGGGCAGCGCACGCCACAGATTCGGAAATCGCCGCGTTATGCACTACCCTGCCGCGCCACTCTTCACACCATTTTCCCAGCTAATGATGAAGCCGACCTCCATCGTGATCCATGCGCTGCTGTGGATGTCGCTGCCCACGCTCGTTCACGCCACGCCCACACTTGAGCAACTCGCAGCCTCACCCAAGTTCGGTGTCGCCAGCCTGTCGCCGGATGGCCGCCATGTCGCCATCGCGCGGCCCGAGGAACGCCGCAGCACCCTGCTCATCGTGAACGCCGACACGCTTGACGTCGTCAGCGAGCTGGCCTTCCCCGACAACGAGCACGTGCTCGGATTTCACTGGGTGAATTCGGAGCGACTGGTGGTGAGCAACGGCACGGCGACCGGCTCACTGGGTCAGCCGCAAATGAAGGGCGAGCTGTTTGCGGTGTCGCTGGATGGCAGCAAGCGCACCTACCTGTTCGGGTACCGCGCCGGCCAATCGAAGCGCAATCGGGGGCGCGAGGGGGACTTCAGCCATGGCTTTGTGATCAACAGCCTTCCCGATAATGAGCAGGAATTGCTGATCGGCGAGTACGACGGGCTCGCCGCGTCCGACGCCGAACGCAGGCCCACGGTGCACCGGGTCAACGCCTATTCGGGGGCGCGGACTGAAATCACCCGTGCCCCCGTCACGCATGCGTGGATCACCACCGATTTGGCGGGTGATGTGCGCTTCGCCTCCGGATGGGATGAGCGACTCTTGCCGATTACCTATCGGCGCGCCGCAGACGGCGAGTGGTCGCAGCTGGCCATGGGGCAGTCCGGGCTCGGATCGGTGCGGCCATTTGGGTTCGAGCCGGGCGACACCGCTTTCCACGCCGCTATCAGCGAGGCGGGTGAGCCGGCGTGTATCTACCGCGTGCAGGTCGCAGATCTGCAGCGAAAGCGATTGGCTTGCGATGCACAGTTTGAATCGAATTGGTTGATGGAGTCCTCGGTGCGTGGGCAGCCGATAGGCGTGTGGTTTGACGCGCCATTACCGCGCGTCGAAGTTTTCGACCGCAACAGTGACGACGCCCAGCTGTATCTGGCCCTGCAGCAACAGTTGGCTCCGGCAAGCGTGCGTTTTCTTGGATTCAGTCACGATGGTCAGCGGGTGCTGGTCGAGGCCAGCAGCGACCGTGATGCCGGCCGCCTGTTTTTGTTTGATCGCAAGACCCAACGCGCCCGCTTGTTGTTCGCTCGCAAGCCCGAGCTTGATCTGAATTCACTTGGGGCGACCCAGCCCTTCGCCTTTGATGCGCGTGATGGCGTTCGCCTGCACGGTTTTCTCACCCTGCCACCGAGTGGCGCGGCCAAGGGTCTGCCTTTGGTCGTGATGCCACACGGCGGCCCGTTTGGAATCACCGACCGTTGGGAATATGACCCCGACGTGCAGATGCTGGCGACGCGCGGTTACGCGGTGTTGAAAGTGAACTTCCGTGGCTCGGGCGGGCGCGGCGAATCCTTCATGCGGCTGGGTTTCAAGCACTGGGGTGGTGCCATTCAGGACGACATCATCGACGCCACGCGTTGGGCGATCAGCAACGGCTTCGCAGATCCGCAGCGCGTGTGTCTGATGGGTGGTAGTTTCGGTGCCTACTCGGCACTGATGAGCGCCATTCGTGCGCCGGATTTGTTCCGCTGTGCCATCGGCTATGCCGGTGTCTACGATCTGGAGTTGATGTTCAGTCGTGGCGACATTCGCCGCAGCGAATTCGGCCGGCGTTATCTGGATGAAGCCGTGGGCGACGACGAACAGGCACTGGCGGCGCAGTCCCCCGCTGCCCAAGTTGCACAGCTGCAAGCGCCGGTGCTGTTGGTCCACGGCGGTGCCGATTTCCGCGCCCCGTTGGCGCACGCGAAAGCCATGCGCGACGCGCTGAAGCGGGCTGGGAAGCCTTACGAATGGATGGTGGTGGAAGACGAAGCCCATGGCTTCTATCGCGCTGCCAACCGACTTGCTTATTACGAGCGCGCGCTCGGCTTTCTCGAGAAGCACATCGGCAAGCAGACTGGCACGCCGAACCCCTGATTCGCTGGTCAGCCGACGCACGCGGTCGATTCAGCAATCAGTCCGTCTGCACAATCTTCTGCCGCCACGCCCACACCGCGGCTTGGGTGCGGTCGGCCAGCTCCAACTTGGCGAGCACGTTGCCGACGTGAGTCTTGACTATGGTTTCGCTGCTCGGCATGTGCTCGGCGATGGCTTGATTGGCTAGACTGACGAGTTAAATCCGCGGCCACGGGTCGCAATCACTTCCTCTGAGAAACCCCGATGCTGCATTTTGTTTCACTGCGGCCGCTAGTCGCCGCCGTGACGCTTTCCTTGCTGGGCCAGGCGGCGCACGCGGCGACGGCGACGTTTGCATCCGCGGAGGCAGAGGCTGAAGCCGCGGCCAGCAAGGCCGATCCGTATCGCGCGCCTGAGGTCACTGTCACCGCGAAAGGGACCGTGTCCGACGTACCCTCGGCGCTGGCCACTGAGGTAGTCAGTTGGCAGGACTCAATCGCCGCGCCAGTCGATTTTCAGGATCTGATCACCCGCGTGCCCGGCGTCGGTGCCACCGGCCAGAACGGATTGTTCGAGACCTTTTCGATTCGCGGCAGCGGCGGCAACGGCATCTTGGTGCTGGTCGGTGGCACACCGGTGACTGCGCAGCGTCGCGCCGGTGTCCCAGTGGCCTTTGTTGAGCCCGCCCTGCTCGGCGAGATCAACGTCACCCGCGGTCCGGCGACCGTGCATTTCGGTCCGGGCGCGCTGGGCGGTGCGATCTCGATTGAGCCGCGCTGGTTCGACAGTGCAACGGCCTCGATTGGCTACGCAACGTCGGGGGACGACAGCGGCGTGATGGCCGGCTTCGGCAGCGCGTCGTATTCCATCGGCGTCGCCAGCCATCATGCCGGCGACTCTGAGTCCGGTAACGGAACGCCGCTGAACACCAGCTTCGAGCGCGAAAGCGCCAGCCTGCAGTATCGCGCCGACATCGGCGCGTTTGCGTTTGATGCCTTGTTGTTGCCTTCAAAGACCAATGACATCGGCAAGTCCAACAGCCGTTTCCCGGTGCGCGACACAACCTATCCGGAAGACGACCACGTGCTTGGCCGCCTGCGTCTGCGTCACGACAATGGCTTTGAGGCCAGTGTCCACGGCCACGACCAGTCCCTGCTCACCTACAACCAGCGGCCCAATACGCTTGACACCTTCGCTTACGTCGAGAGTCTGGACATGGGCGCGACGGCGCAGCAGACCTTCGTGATGGGGGACTTCAGCAACAACGTCGGCATCGAATATTTGCAGCGCAGCAACGTCAATGGTTTTGATGCGCGCGGCACGCTTGCCACCCGCACCTTCAACCTGCGCGATGCCGATGAACAAGCTTGGTCGTTGTTCGCGCTCAGCGACTGGCGGCCTTCGACGGTCTTTGCATTGGAAGCCGGTGCCCGCTTCAGTTCGCAGGATCAAGAGCAAACCGGTGCCGACACCAGCGACTCCGATCGCGCGTTCACCGCCGGC
>JANNWF010000537.1:0-4506 GCA_031408455.1 Pseudoxanthomonas sp.
CAACTGGGCATCCCGCGAAATCAGGGATAGTTCGCTACCTGTGAAAGCGCCGCCTTGCAGCTGACCCAATTTGATCTTGCGCAGCACCGTGACGTCATTGCCCATCACGCCACCGGGATAGAAGCGGATCTTGACGCGGCCTTCAGTGGCCTTTTCCGAGGCCGCTGCGGCTGCACGCATCTCCTTCATCCACGTCGAGCCTTCGGGTGCCAAGGTGGCGATCTTCAGGGTCTCCACTGCCGCCACCGGCGCGACCGCAGCCGACAGAAGCAGCGCAAGCAAAAAACGAATCATTGAATCACTCCCTCTAGAAATAATCGTCGGCGGCGGCAAGCAAAGCCGCTGCGCGGGTTTGCGCCAAGTGGTTGGCTAGCGTGAAGCCGGCTTGTTTGGAGTCAGCGGCCAGCACTTCGGTCAGCAAGCGGTCGTGCAGTTCGCGATCAAACACCAAGCGCGCATAGCGCTCGGCGTAGAGTGTCTTGGCCATCAAGTTGGCCCCTTGTGAACGCGCGATGGCTTGCTCGAACGCTGCGCGACCGCGCTCGGGTTCCCCGCCGACACCTGCGGGCCGCAGGCTGTGCAAGACGCCGAGGTAGGCCCACGGCAAACCTTGTTGATAGTCCGGATCCAGTTCGACCACGCGCTCGATCACCGCCTGTGCCTTGGGCAGCGCGGCAATCGCCGACCAATCGTCACTATGCGCCTGCACGTAGCCAGCCCATGCAGTGCCCAGCGTGTGCAGCGTCGCGATGGATGTCGCCGGTGCGGTCGCAACGCTGTTGACGAACTCATCGACCGGCCCATCCAACTTCGTGCACACGGCCGGCAATTCGATACAGGTGGCGCGACGTGCATAGTCAAAACCGCGGGCACTTAAACGCTTGCTGCGCTCGGCGTCGTCAACAAAATTACCGGCGTAAGCGGAGTAAAGCCCGGCCGCGGCTTGCAGCATGGCGGTGTTTTCGGGGCGACTGGAAAGCAGCCCATCAATCAACAGCAAATATGCTGGCAGGCCGGCAGCCACGGTTGCTGGATCGTCGTGATCAAAGATGCCGCGTTGCAGGTCAGCCGCCAAATCGTTGGCAGCACGTTGAGCAATGGAGGCGCAGCCCGTCAGCACCATCGCCAGAGCAATTACCCACATTCGACGCAGCGATCGGCTCATGCTGAGTGCTCCCGTGTCGAGTGGCTGATAGCCTGCGCATTCGCATCGAGCGCGTCTGCCGCATCCACCGTGTTCTGAATTAGTGTCACCACCGTCATCGGCCCCACTCCTCCTGGCACCGGCGTGATCCACGATGCGCGCTCGCGTGCCGCTGCAAACTCAACGTCGCCGACCAGCGTGCCATCCGCAATACGGGTGATGCCAACATCAATCACCACCGCGCCCGGCTTGATCCACTCGCCTTCTACCAAACCCGGCCGACCGACTGCTGCGACCACGATATCGGCCTGCGCCACTTGTCGCTTGAGCTCGTCGCGTGGGGTAAAGCGGTGACAGGCACTGGTAGTGGTGCCGGCAATGAGCAACTCCATCAGCATGGGTCGACCGACATGATTGCTGACACCGATGACGACCGCGTTGCGCCCACGCACGGGCTGATCGGTGTGTGCCAGCAGGGTGATGATGCCGCGCGGTGTGCACGGGCGCAGGCCGGGTTGACGTAGCGCCAAGCGGCCGACGTTTTCAGCATGAAAGCCGTCGACGTCTTTACGCGGATCGATCCTATTGATCAGCGCCGTCGCATTCATATGCGCTGGGAGCGGCAACTGCACCAGAATCCCGTGTACGCGGTGGTCGACATTCAATTGATCGACCAGCTTGTGCAGTTCTGCCTCCGACGTATCCACCGGTAGATTGAAATCGAAAGGCAGCACGCCGGCGCGTTCGCAGGCGCGGCGCTTATTGCGCACATATACAGCTGAAGCGGGATCGTCGCCGACCAATACCACGGCCAACCCAGGTGGACTCCTGCCTGAGTCCTTCCGCGCCTGCACGCGTGCGCGCAGACCTTCGATCATGCCATCGGCAATACGTTTTCCGTCCAACAGGCGTGCCGCCATTCGGACCCCGATTCCACTCAAGTAAGGGCACCATTATGCCCAAGCCGACCGGCTTTCGACCTTCGCGAGAATTCCTCTCGCTAGTTGCGTCAGCGCTTTTTCTTGACGTGACTCATCAGGCGCTTGCGCTTGCGCTGTTGCGCTTCTGTCAGCACGTTCTTCTTGCCTTCGAAGGGATTGGCGGCGGCCTTGAACTCCAGCCGCAGCGGCGTGCCCACCAACTTGAAGCGCTTGCGGAAGAAATTTTCCAAATAGCGCTTGTAGCTGGCCGTCAACGAGGTGACACGCGTACCATGGATAACGATAGTCGGGGGATTGGTGCCGGCCGGATGCGCAAAACGAAGTTTGGCCGCATGGCCGTTGACCATCGGCGGCTGAAACGCTTCGTACGCGATTTCCAACGCCTTGGTCAGATCCGAGGTCGTCAGCTCGCGCGTGGTTGATGCGTGAACTTTGTGGATCGCGCGAAACAACTCGCGCAGCCCAGAGCCATGTTTTGCCGAAATGTTGACGATGGGCGCAAATTCGACGAAAGCGAGCTTGCGCTCGAGGTCGCGCTCGCACTGTTCGCGTTGATCCTTGCTTAAACCGTCCCATTTATTGACGGCGACGAGCAGCCCTCTTCCAGAGGTGATCACATGACCGAGCACGGTGGCATCTTGATCGGTTACGCCTTCGCTGCCGTCGAGCATCACCACGACCAATTGGCTGGATTCAATTGCCTGCAAAGTCTTCAGAATCGAGAATTTCTCTATCGTCTCCTCGACCCGCGCTCGTCGACGAATACCCGCGGTATCAATCAATCGATAACTGCGGCCATCACGCTCAAGGTCGACCGAAATGGCGTCACGGGTGGTGCCAGCGACTTCGGATGCAATGACCCGCTCTTCGCCGAGCAATCGGTTAACCAAGGTGGACTTGCCCACATTGGGACGGCCGACGATGGCAAGACGCAACCGCTTCGGGTCGTAATCGTCGGCGAACTCGCCATCGGTTGCGGCCGGCAAATGTTCGATAACCGCCGCTAGTAGCTGCTGGATGCCGCGATTTTGCACCGCCGCGATAGCCAACGCCGGCTGCAAGCCAGTGCGCGAAAACTCTGCGAGGGATTGCTGCGGATCGACGCCATCGGTCTTGTTGATGACCAACATCGCTGGTTTGCTGCCGCGCCGCAGGTTGCGCAGAATTTCGTTGTCGCCCGCCGTCAGTCCGTCCCGCGCATCGACCACGAACAGGATTAAATCGGCCTCTTGAATGGCGACCTCGGCCTGAACTGCAGTCGCGCCAGCCAGTCCGTCGACTTCGCCGGTGAGGCCGCCGGTATCGACCACCATGAATGGCCGCTCGTTGAGTCGACACACGCCGTACTTGCGATCACGGGTGACGCCCGGCTGATCGACGACCAGCGCGTCGCGACTATGCGTCAACGCATTGAACAACGTCGATTTGCCCACGTTGGGGCGACCTACTAACGCAACCAGCGGGAGCATGAAATCTTACCGTGCAGTCGCGCCCTAAGGCGCCGTGCGGTAGGCGGCAAGTTTGCCGTCAGTGGTCACGGCGTACACGACATCACCGACAATTTGCGGCGTTGCCCGCACCGGCTTACGAGCCACCCGCTCACGCGCAGCGAAAGCGCCCGAGTCCACGCTCAGCCAATGCAAATAGCCATCAAAGTCGCCAACCACGACATGCTTGCCAACTATGCCAGGCGTCGTCAGCGAACGATGCGCCAACCCATCCTGTCGCCACTGCGATGCACCGGTGATCCGATCTAATGCCCACACGGTGCCATCAGCGTCGCTCACCAAGACGCGCCCTTCGGCCAGCGAGACACCGCCATACACCGACATGTCGCGCGTCCATAGTGTTCGACCGCTACCGGCATCCAGTGAAACCACCTGACTTCCGAAAGCCGCGACGAATACTTCAGAACCCGAGGCGACGATATCGCCGTCGATATCGACGATCCGTTCAAGCTCGGTCTTGCCCTCGCCTTCAGCGATGCTTTGTTCCCAAATCACGCCGCCATCTTCCAGCTTGAGTGCAACGACAGTCCCGCCGTCATAGCCAATGTAGACAGAGCCACTATCGATGACTGGACGGGCGTTACCACGCAGTGTCAATTGCGGCAAACCACGGTCATACACCCAGCGCCGCTCACCCGTGGTGATCGCGAATGCAAACACGCGACCATCAATGGTGCGCACCACGACCAAGCCACGCGCAATGGCTGGCGTGCTAATCACTTCGGACGACACTTCCGCTCGCCAGCGCTCGCTTCCGCTATCCGGGTTGAATGCGACCACTTGGCCATCCAGCGTGCCGACCACCAAGGTGCCTTCTGCAACGGCAGGGCCACCCGACCAACGCAGCTCACCCTCAGCTTCCCAAACGCTATTTCCGTCGGACGCATCCACCGCTGTCAACACACCATCTGGC
>JANNWF010000538.1:0-6020 GCA_031408455.1 Pseudoxanthomonas sp.
GATCAGGACATCGCCCAGTGGAAGTCCAGCGAAGCCGAGTTGATGCCCGCCGACGAAAGCTGTCCACAGACCTGCGAATTGCTCGGTTTCATTCGCTCGCACACCATTCAAGATGTTGATCGGCAACGTTTTGTCGGCGGCATGCTGAGTGCGGCGGTGCATCAACCGGAACTGCTGGAAGGCTGTCGCGAGGAAATCCGGCAACGTTATGCCGACGAAGTCTGGGACGAGGCATCCGTGCGTGCCTATCTGTTACGAATGGCGGCGCTGGGGATGTTCTGGGACGACGTTTTTCAGTTCAACCACCTGCCTGCCGAGGCGCGCGCCAAACTGGTCGCGCTGCTCGAAAGGCTCGCGCGCGAGTGGGTAGCTGCGCCCAGTTGATCGGCACGGGCGGCGATAACTTTCGCTGTCTCGTCTTCCCTTCATTAATTTTCGTTGACCGCTTGCAAGGCCCCTATGAGCACTTATCCGTTTGGCGCTAGAACCCTTCGCATTTGCCAACTTGCTGCCCTGTTAGCGAGCGCTCTTTTGCTTAGCGCCTGCAGCGGAGAGGGAGGCGGAGGCGGCGATCAGCAATTCCCGCCAGCCGACGTCAGCGTCGCGACACCGGTGCAAAAGTCCGTGACCGAATGGGACGAATACAGCGGCCGCATTGAAGCCATCGACTCGGTTGAGATTCGGCCGCGCGTAGGCGGCTACTTGCAGACGGTCGACTTTGCCGAAGGCACCACGGTTGCCAAGGGCGATTTGCTGTTCACCATCGACGATCGTGAGTATCGCGCCGCCGTGGCGAGCGCTCGAGCTGACGTCGCGCGTGCCGCATCACGCATGCAGCTGGCCAAGGAGGAACTCGCCCGCAGCGACAAGTTGATTGCTGCCAAAGCCGTATCGCAAGGTGAGCTGGAGGGACGGCGCGGCGAGCTGAAGCAAGCCGAGGCCGATCATTTGGCCGCGCGTGCGCGGCTCGATCAAGCCGAGCTGAGCTTGAGCTACACCCGCATCACCGCGCCGATTGATGGCCGCATTGGGGCCGAATTGATCAGCGCGGGGAATCTGGTGGCACCGGATACGTCCCTGCTAACCACCTTGGTGTCGCTGGATCCTGTGTATGTCGGCTTCGACGGCGACGAAAACGCCTATCTGCGCTATCAGGGCATGATCCGTCGCGGTGAGTGGGAAAGCCCGCGCGATCACAGCACGGCAGTCGAAGTGGGCCTGTCCAACGAGGAGGGTTATCCCTACAAAGGCGAGATTGTCTTCATCGACAACGCACTGAATCCGGCGACCGGCACCATTCGCGCGCGCGCGCTGCTGGCCAATCCGAAGGGTGTATTCACACCTGGCTTGTTTGCGCGCGTACGGCTGCTTGGTGCCACGCGTGAGAATGCATTGTTGATCCATGAACAGGCGCTGGTCACCGATCAGGACCGGCGCTATGTCTATGTCATCGGCGAGGGCAATACGGCGCAGCGTCGTGATATTGAGTTGGGGCCGCTGGTGGATGGCCTGCGTGTAGTGGAGTCAGGTCTTGAAGTCAGCGATCAGGTGATCGTCAATGGCACCCGCAAGATTTTCTTCCCCGGCCAGCCGGTGAAGCCGGCGGTGGTGCCGATGGATCAACCCAACGCGGTTCCACCCGCTGATCCGGCGGTACCCGCGGCCACCGCGCCGACGCAGGGCTGACCGCGCATGGCCGGCACCGACATCTCACGTGTTTTCATCGACAGACCCATCCTTGCTTCGGTGCTTTCGATCCTGATTGTGGTCGCCGGTCTGATCGCCATTCCCAACTTGCCGATCAGTGAATATCCCAACGTCGTGCCGCCCACGGTGCAAGTTACCGCGCTGTATCCGGGTGCTAACCCGACCACGATTGCCGAGACCGTGGCCGCGCCGATCGAGGAGGCGATCAACGGCGTCGAAGGCATGATCTACATGAAGTCGACCTCGGGCTCGGACGGCTCGATGAGCTTGGCGGTCACGTTCAAAGGTGGCACCGATATTGACCTTGCCGCGATGCAGGTACAAAACCGCGTCGCGCAAGCCGTGCCGCGCTTGCCCGAGTCGGTGCGCCAGCTCGGCGTGACCACGGTCAAGTCTTCACCCAACTTGACCATGGTGGTGCATCTGGCCTCGCCCGATGGCAGCTATGACGGCTTGTATCTGGCGAACTTCGCCAACCTGCGCGTGCGTGATGAGTTGGCGCGCTTGGACGGCGTGGGGCAAGCCATCGCCTTCGGTGCCGGCAACTATGCGATGCGGGTGTGGATCGATCCGGAACAGGCGGCGGCGCGCGGACTGACCGCCAACGACATCGTCAACGCCATTCGCGAACAGAACATACAAGTCTCGGCGGGCAGCATTGGAGGACCGCCGAGTGTTGATGGCACGGTGTTGCAATTGGCGGTCAATGCACAAGGTCGTTTGGACACGCCGGAGGCCTTCGGCGACATCGTGCTGAAGACGGAAAACGGCGCGTTGACTCGCCTGAAGGACGTCGCTCGCGTCGAGTTGGGATCGTCTTCATACGCGTTGCGCTCATTGCTCAACAATGAAGACGCCGCAGCCATCGTGATCTTCGAGGCACCGGGCGCCAACTCCATCGCATTGTCGCAAGCGGTGCGGGCCAAGATGGCCGAGCTGGCACCGAGCTTCCCGCAAGGCGTGGAATGGTCGGTGATGTATGACCCGACGGTCTTCGTGCAGGAGTCCATCCAGTCAGTCATCACCACGTTGCTGGAAGCCATCGCGCTGGTAGTGCTGGTGGTGGTGGTGTTCTTGCAGACGTGGCGCGCTTCGTTGATTCCACTGTTGGCAGTGCCGGTGTCGATCATCGGCACTTTCGCGGTGCTGTGGCTGCTGGGCTATTCCGTCAATGTCTTGACCTTGTTCGGACTGGTGCTGGCGATAGGCATCGTGGTCGATGACGCCATCGTGGTGGTGGAAAACGTCGAGCGGCATATTGAGGAAGGGATGACGCCGCTGGCAGCGGCGCACAAGGCGATGCAGGAGGTCTCCGGACCGATCGTTGCGATCTCGTTGGTGCTGGCATCGGTGTTCGTGCCGATGGCCTTCATTCCTGGCGTAACCGGCGAGTTCTACAAACAATTTGCGGTCACGATTGCGGTGTCGGTGCTGATCTCGGCATTCAACTCGCTGACCCTGTCGCCGGCCTTGGCAGCGGTGCTGTTGCAACCGCACGGGGCCAAGAAAGACGCGCTCGGCCGCTCTATCGAGCGCATCTTCGGCGGCTTCTTTACCCGTTTTAATCGCGTATTCAAGCGCGGTGCCAACGGCTATACCAGTCGCATCGGACGCACCGTGGCGCGTACGCCGCGCATGCTGATCATTTATGGTCTGTTGATCGTCGTCACAGTGATCGGCTTCCGCGCGGTGCCTGGCAGCTACATTCCCACCCAGGACAAGCAATACCTGTTTGCCATTCTGCAATTGCCTGACGGCGCAACCATCGACCGCACCGACGTGGTGATGCGCAAGATGGGCGAGATTGCGCTGGCGACGCCGGGAGTGGCCAGCGCGGTGCAGTTTCCGGGCTTGAACGCGATCCATTTTGTGGCTACGCCGAATGTCGGCGTAATGTTTGTCGGCATCACGCCGCAGTCCGAGCGCGACATTCCCGCCTCGGAAATTGCGATGAACCTCAACATCGGCTTCAGCCAGATCAAGGAAGGACTTGCGTTTGCGCTGCTGCCGCCACCGGTGCTGGGCTTGGGTAATGCCACTGGCATCGAGATGTATGTGCAGGATCGCGGCGACATTGGTTTTGCCGAGTTGAACAACCAGACCCAGGCGATGATCGGTGCCTTGCGCATGGCACCTGGGTTTGATCCCACCGGCACTTTCAGCTCGTTCCAGCCCAACGTGCCGCAGTTGGACGCGGTCGTTGACCGCACCAAGGCAAAACAACAAGGCCTTTCGCTGGCCGACATTTACGGCACCTTGCAGGTGTACCTGGGCTCGGCCTACGTCAACGACTTCAACATGTTTGGCCGCACCTACAACGTATACGCGCAGGCAGATGCCAAGTTTCGCTCTGACGTCTCCGATATCGGTAATTTGCGCGTCCGCAATGAGGCGGGCGAGATGGTTTTGCTAGGCAGCGTAGTCGACGTCAAACCGAGCTTTGGACCCGACCCGGTGATCCGCTACAACAACTATCCGGCCGCTGATCTGGCCGCGGCGATCAATCCAGCCTTGCTGTCATCCAATGAGGCGCTCGAACAGGTCAAGGCGATGGCGGCGCAAGTGTTGCCACGCGGCATGGCGCTGGAGTGGACAGGACTGACCTATCAGCAAGTCAATCAAGGCAATACCGCGCTGCTGGTGTTTCCGCTGTGCGTGTTGCTGGTGTACTTGGTGCTGGCAGCGCTCTACGAGAGTTGGACCCTACCCTTATCGGTCATTCTGATCGTGCCGCTGTGCTTGCTGTCGGCCATCGGCGGCATCTGGACGATCAACTTCCTGCATGGCATGTGGTTGATGTTTTTCCCGCCCACCGGGCCGCCGACGTTTCTGGACATCAACATATTTACCCAGATTGGTTTTGTGGTGCTGATGGGCTTGGCCTGCAAGAACGCCATCCTGATCGTCGAATTCGCACGCGATCTGGAGCGGCAAGGACACAGCATCATCGACGCCGCGCTGGAGGCGTGCCGGCTGCGGCTACGACCCATTTTGATGACCAGTTTCGCCTTCTGTGCGGGCGTCGTTCCGTTGGTGTTTGCGAGTGGCGCCGGGTTTGAGGTGCGCCACGTCATGGGCATCACCGTGTTCTTCGGCATGCTCGGCGTGACCTTGTTTGGACTGTTTTTCACCCCGGTGTTTTATGTGGCGCTGCGCAGTTGGGTGGAGCGACGCGCGCAGCTCGCACGCGATGCACAGGTGGCGGAGGTGGGTCATGAATAAGCGCCGAGACACCGGAGACTCTTCCTCATGCCCCACTCCACAGTCACCGTCATTCCGGCCCTTCGACAAGCTCAGGACAGACCGGCCTGCGGCCGCGCCGGAATCCACGGTCTGGCGACACAGGCTGGGTCTCGCAGGCAACTGGATCCCCGCCCGGCCGCAGGCCGGCCTGTCCCGAGCTTGTCGAAGGGCGGGGATGGCAAGCGTTGTATGTTTGATGCTTGCCGGCTGCACGGTTGGCCCCGACTACGTCCGCCCCGATTCGGCATTGCCGACAAGCTTTGAGCAAGCGACCGTGAGCGCCGATGCGCCCGCCCAAGCTGAAAGCACACCACGCTTGCTATGGAGCAGCTTTGCCAGCGCCGAACTCGATGCGTTGCTGGATCGGGCCATCGAAGCCAACACGACCGTGGCGCAAGCGGCCGCGCGTTTGGCGGAGACGCGCGCATTGGCGGGCTTGAGTCCGTATGCGCTGTTTCCCACCGTGACCTCCAATGCCGATGCTGAGCGCAGCCAAGCCAGCGGATCCGATCCCTTCGGACCCGAAACAGCGGGGCGCATCGACACCTACCGCGCTGGCTTCGATGCCAGCTGGGAAATCGATCTGTTCGGCAGTTTGCGCAATCAGTCCAAGCAGATTTACCAACAGGTCGATGCGCAAGCGGCTGACTTGGCCGACGTTCGTCTTTCGGTAGTCGCTGAAGTCGCGCAGGCGTGGTTTGCCTTGCTTGGCGCGCGCCAACAATTGGCGCTGGGTCAACAGCAATTGAGCAACTTGCAGGCCAATGTGGATTTGCTGAAGACCCTGATGGACGCGGGCCGCGGTACCGCATTCGATGTAGCCCGCGCACTGGTCTTGTCGCATTCACTGGCGGCCAGCGTGGCGCAGACGCAAGCCTCGGTCGTACGGCAAGAGCAACGACTCGCCGTGCTCACCGCATGGCCGATGGCCGAGCTTCGCAGCCATCTCGACGCCGAGACTCAGCTAGCCACCGTGCCCGCCTTGCAAACGGTGGGTACGCCGTCACAATGGCTGCTGCGTCGACCCGACATCCGCCGCGCCGAACGCCAGCTTGCAGCCGCCTATTCCG
>JANNWF010000539.1:0-2865 GCA_031408455.1 Pseudoxanthomonas sp.
TGTCTATGGCGGCACGTATCGCTTGTTTGAGCGCGTGCGACGGCGTAGTGCGGGGCTGGATTTCAGCTTCGTCGATCTCACCGATCCTGATGCATTCAAAGCGGCGATTCGACCCAACACCAAGCTGGTGTGGATCGAAACACCGACCAATCCGATGCTGAAAATTGTCGACATCGCCGCGATTGCGGACATCGCCCGCCGGCATGGCATTCGGGTTGGCGTCGACAACACCTTTTGCTCGCCGATCCTGCAGCGCCCGTTGGAATTGGGCGCGCACTTGGTCATGCACTCGGCGACCAAATATTTGAACGGCCACAGCGACATCGTCGGCGGCATGATCGTGGTCGGCGACGACTCTGAGCTTACCGAGCAGATGACCTTTTTGCAGAACGCCATCGGCGGCGTACAAGGCCCGTTCGACAGCTTTCTCGCCCTGCGTGGCTTGAAGACCTTGCATCTGCGCATGCGCGCGCACTGCGCCAACGCGCAGCACTTGGCCGAGTGGCTGGCCACCCACCCGGCGATCGAGAAGGTGATCTATCCCGGCCTGCCTGATCACCCGCAACACGCCCTCGCCGGCCGCCAGATGGATGGTTACGGCGGCATGCTCAGCGTCTACGTGCGCGGCGGCTTGCCGGCTGCGCGACGGATGATGGAACGCTGCCACTTGTTCGCCTGCGCCGAGTCATTGGGTGGCGTCGAGAGCCTGATCAACCACCCCGCGATCATGACCCACGCCTCGGTGCCCGCCGAGCAGCGGGCGCGGCTTGGCATCCATGACAATTTGGTGCGCCTGAGTGTGGGAGTGGAGGATGTGGCGGATTTGCAGGCGGAGCTGGAGAAGGTGTTAGCCGGCTAAGGCGAATTTACCAACATTTGCGGCCGCTCCAGCTGGCGACACATGCTCCAACGTCGGCAGATTTTGCTTCGCACCACGCGTGAAAGGTCACGCGTACGCGCCAAATCAGGCCGTTCAATCTGGCCTTGCGTGAGCAATTGAAGTTTCTGTTCGCCATACCCGGCCAGTGCGGCGGCCTCAAAGTGCACGCTACCCCACCCAGTTGGCATGGCAAGTGCGAGATCAACCGTCGCGACTCCCGACAGTGGACAGTAAACCCAAGTGTGGTGCGCCCAGGCGATAGCGCCCGGATTTCGCTCTGCCTGCCAAGCAATCGCAATCGGGGCGTGCGGTTGACTGCATTCCAGCTCGACGCGCGCTGAAATGAGTCGATCACCGACGGAACCTGGCGCATAGCTCAGCGCGATTCTCTCTGCACCGGCGGCGACCACTGCGCCAGCAACGCGCGGCCATGCCACCCGATACATTTCGACCGCACCGACCCGGGTTACCAGCTGTGCCTCGCTGGAGGTCAAGTATTCCCTTACGCCGTCGCTCATCCCAAACGCGCGAACCCACAGCAGATTGGCGCCCGATTTGGCCACGGCAGCGGCCCAGCCTTCGGCCTCGGTCGATGCCGCAGTCACTGTCCTTGCAAGTTCCGGGTCATACCAGTTAGCGACGAACCCGCGCCCGGCCAATTCGGCGTGGGAAGGATGATCGAGGTGGGTGATGAGCACTCGCTCATCTGCCCGGCCCGAGGCACGCAGGTCACGCGCTAACAACCGCTCGCTTGCCATATCCTGCAGCAGGTTCTCTTCGCCATTTTGCATGCGCAACAGAACGCCCTGCTTGCTTAACATCCACGAGGCACTGGGCTGGAAAGCCATTTGCAGCAATACGATGACGGTGCCAGCGAGCATGAGTGGCCGACGCGAGCCTGGACCGGCAAGTCCGGCCACCAGCGCTGGCAACAACAAAACCAGCGCAGGCATGGTGTAGCGCAGGTACTGCAACTGCGACAAAGGAATGAGCCACGCGGCGATGCCGGCTATCAGCAATAGCCGGGCACGCGAGTTGACAACGGCGCCGATAGCGCCAAACAACAGCGCTAGCAAGGCAAAGCCGCCAGCACCGGTCAGGCCCGCAGACTCAAAATAATCACTGGTACGGAAAGTCAGCCAATAAGGCAGCAACGGATCTAGCCCATGTTGCCATCGCAGGTCGCGAATCGACTCAGCTTGGAACCATGGCGACGCAAAGACGCCATTGAAGAGTGGCAGCACCGGGTTACCGGTCAAGGTCCATGCATAGACGTAGCTGGATCCCGCGATGAAGCTACCCAGCATCAAGGCCCTTGGCAGTTGGCGCCAAGGCACCGCGAATCGCCAGCGCCACAACAACACGGCCGCCAGCGGAGCCAGAAACACGCCATTTAGAATCTTGAGCCCAAGCAACACGCCAGCCAAACCCGCGGCTACCAACAACGTGCGCGCATGCGGCGCGACCGGCGCCGACAGCACAAGCAACGCCAACGCTGCGGTGGCGGCAGCCGCGGCGGTCTCGGTCTGCATACTCATGGTCAGCCCACCCACCAACGGAATGCTGACGTAGAGCATGGCCACGAGCCATGGCAGCGGACCCTCCAAACCGATTATTTGAGCGATACGCACCAGCAACCAGGCGGTAAGGGCCAGCCAAATCAGATTGAGTACCGCTGTCCCTTCTGCGGCCACTAGTAGCTGTAGCAGACCGTAGCTGACATCCCCAAGCCAAGGCGCTGTTGACCACACTTGCGAGCCAACATCCATCCGGTAATAGCCCAGCTCTTGCAGCTGCCAGCCGATCTGCAAATGCGTGCCGAGGTCATCGGCAGACATCACCGGCAATACTGCCGGCAGACCCGCAACCAACAGCACCAAGGCGAGCGCGCTGGCGGCATGGGGTTGCGCATCGACGGCGGTCATCAGCGCCGCGCGCGCGCAGCTCAGTTGGTCACGTATGCGCGCTCGCAACGCGAGCACAAT
>JANNWF010000540.1:0-4794 GCA_031408455.1 Pseudoxanthomonas sp.
GCCGGCTGCGACGCCAACGCCGCGGGTCAATCCCGCTTGACTGGCCACAAAGTGATCCGCCACTACGCGCGCCACGGCCGCAGTGACTCGCTTGCCAGTAGGAATGTGCAGAAACTCGTTGGGCCCATGCGCATTGGAATGCGGCCCCAGCACGCCGGTAATCATGAACTGCGCGCCCGGAAACTTCTCTCCCAGCATGCCCATGAAAGGAATGGTGCCGCCCTCGCCCATGTGCATGGCGGGTGCTGAGAAAAATTCGCGACTGGCGCGATCAATCGCCTGGTCCAACCACACCGCACTCGGCGGTGCATTCCAACCCGTCGCCGATTTCTCCAACGCAAACTCAACCCGCGCGCCGTTGGGCGGATCGCGCGTCAACAACTCGGTCAACAATGCGCCAGCGCGTTCACCGTCCAAAGTCGGTGGCAAGCGCAGGCTGATCTTGACCGCGGTATGCGGTCGCAGCACGTTGCCAGCGTCGGCCAAACTTGGAATGCCATCCACGCCGGTGATTGAGAGCGCCGGCCGCCAGGTGCGGTTGAGCACCAACTCGGACAGCTCGCTGTGCATCGGCGTCATGCCGGGCAAGAACGGAAACTTGTCGAAGATGGCGGTGTTCAACACTTCCGCGGCGCGTTTGGCTTGGGCGATGCGCTGCTCGGGAATCTCTACGAACAAGCCATCGACGCGAATGCGCCCGGTTGCTTCGTTCTCCAGGCGCGACAACAGTTGCCGCAGCAGTCGAAAGCTCGACGGCACCACGCCCGAGGCATCGCCCGAATGCACTCCCTCGTCGAGCACGCTGACTTTCAGATTGCCGCCAGCCAAGCCGCGCAGGCTGGTCGTACACCAGAGCTGGTCGTAATTTCCACAGCCCGAATCCAGACACACCACCAAAGAGGGCTTGCCAATACGTTCGGCTAAGTGGTCGACGTAGTGCGGCAAGTCGTAGCTGCCGGATTCTTCGCAGGCCTCGATAAGCACCACGCAACGGCGGTGCGGAATGCCTTGCTCGCGCAGCGCCATGATCGCGGCCAGCGAGCCAAAGATGGCGTAGCCGTCGTCAGCGCCGCCGCGGCCGTACAACTTGTCGCCCTTGATGACCGGCTTCCAGGGACCGAGGTCGCTGGCCCAACCGGTCATCTCAGGCTGCTTGTCGAGATGGCCATACAGCAAGACGCAATCGTCGCTGGCGACATCCTCACCGCCCGTGGTTGCGACTCCGCTGGCAGCAATGTCGATGAATATCAGCGGAGTACGACCCGGCAAGCGGACCACTTCCATCTGCATGCCGGTGATGGGTTGTTTGCCCGCCCAGCCGGCCATCAAGGCCACTGCATCATCCATGTAACCGTGCTGCGCCCAGTTGGCGTCAAACATCGGCGACTTGTTGGGAATGCGGATGTACTCGACCAGCTGCGGAATGATCTCGTCGTCCCACATGCCTGCCACGAAACGGTCAATGCGCTGGCTATCCATCCGAACTCTCACGCTAGGCGATGGCGAGATTCTAACCGACTGCCCTAGCTGACTGGCCCCGCAGTCCCGTGACGCCAAGATGTGCCGGTTAGGAAAAGTCCTACAGCACGAACCCAAAACAACTGCGCGATGGCACCCACCTCTGCCGATCCTCGCGGCAAGGGCCATTCGGAACAATGGCTCCACTGGCGCGGCACTCGCTGACCAGCAAATCCCACTCCATCACGCTCGCTATTCTCACCAAGGAAATCTCCAATGAACGCCATCTCCCGCCTGCTGTCCGCCCTCGTCCTGTCCCTGCTGGTTTCGGTCTCGGCGCTGGCCGCAGGCAAAGTCGATATCAACCGCGACAACGTCGCCGCTTTGGCCGCCGGCCTGAACGGCATCGGTCCAGCCAAGGCCGAAGCCATCGTTGCCCACCGTGAAAAGAACGGCCCGTTCACCAGCGTCGATCAGCTGGTTGAAGTACGCGGCATTGGCCTTGCCACGGTGGAAAAGAATCGCGACATCATCGTCGTGAGCAGTGCTGCACCGGCGACCGCAGCGGTCGCTGCCAAGCCTAGCAACTGATCTCACCGACCTTGCCCGGCCCCAGTCGATGGGGTCGGGCGAGCGGCTGACACAATCGCAAAACCGTTCCAAACCGTTAAACTTTGGCGGTGATTATTCCCGCCTACTCGATTCAATCTTCACGAATTCCTGGTGCCGGCAAGGGTGTGTTTCTTACCCAGGCCATTAGCGCCGGCAGCGTGGTGGTAGCCCCCGACGCCATCCCACGCGTGCATCGCTGGGACGAGCTGGACGCAATGCCAGACCCGGCCGCTGCTCGAGCAGCCAGTGTCCGCTGGTTCGAAGAGTGGTGCACCGTCAGTCTCGAATGGCCGGACGAGTGCTACATCAACCACCAGTTTGAGCCGAATGGCTTGTGGCATTTGGGCTTCATCTTTGCGGCGCGGAATATTGCCATCGGCGAAGAACTGACAGTCGACTACCGACACCTATTGCCCGAAGGCGAGGCCGAGACCTTTGTCGATGCCGACAGCGGTCGCGCCATCATCGGTTGGAGTGGTCGCGAGAGTTTGCGGCGCTCGACTGCCGAACTTACCCGCTTGCTGGGCTAAGTCTCGGCCAATGCACCTGCAATACCTGCCTTCGTTTGAGTTCCAGCGTATGCGCTGGCGCAATCAGTTGGGATGGACCCGCGAAATTACGCGCCACGCGCACCCAAGCCAAGCGGGCGACGCTTGGCGGGTATCGATCGCAGAGATCGATCACGACAGCGCCTACTCGGAGTTTCCGGGCCGCTATCGCGAGCAAGTGTTGCTGGAAGGCAATGGCTTCGTGCTCACCTTTCCTGATGGCAGCGAGTCACGTCTGGAGCCGCCGCATGCGCGCATCGCCTTCGACGGCGCGCTGGCCCCTCAATGCCGTTTGATCGATGGCCCGGTACGCGACTTCAACCTGTTTTACGACCCCAGCCTGCTCACGGCCACCCTGCACCATCGACCCTTGGTCGGCACCATGCTGGTGTTTGTCGAACCGGCAAGCACGTGGCTGATCTACGCAATGGCCGGCCAATTCACGGTGCGCGAGAGCGCGTCACGATTGCCTGTACAGCAAGGCGATTGCATCCGCTTGGACAACGCAGGCGACCGCCGCCAAGGGCTACAACTGGAGGGCGGCGGTGAGCTGCTGCTGGTCAGTATTTCGCCTTTAGACGCGCCTTGAGCGCGCGCGAATCGACCGGGCGGATCTGCTTGATCTGACAGCGTTCGCGATTGAACTGGACAGCGTCAAACTTCGTGGAGACACGGTTCTGGCTGGAAGAAACGCCAATTCCCCCAGCAAACTCAAGCCCTGGACACGGGCGGTGCACGTCGATCAAGAAAACCTTGTTGACCCGCGTCCAGACGGCGATGGTTTGCGGTCCCAACAACTCAAAACGCTGCAAGGTAAAGAAGTTGAACCCTGCAACTGGCTCGCCGGCAACCGCCTCGTACTCAACCAGCCGGGAGGCCAAGCGCTCACGCGGGCTGGAGGCACAAGCGGCAAGGCTGGTGGTCAACAGTGCAAACAAAATAAATCCGCCCAACAGGTTGGGCTTACGGCTTGCTTGCGGTGGCATGGGCTA
Organism: Pseudoxanthomonas sp.; assembly: GCA_031408455.1. GTDB lineage: Bacteria > Pseudomonadota > Gammaproteobacteria > Xanthomonadales > Xanthomonadaceae > JANNWF01. The sequence continues at coordinate 3,611 of JANNWF010000540.1, forward strand.
CTCCTCGACGGGTCTTTAACGCCCTATTCTTACCCCATTCCGCGCCCCGTGCCGAGGACTCTGATTGATCGTTCAGCCGCTCATCATGGAAGCGAAGGGGTTGACGGCGGCCGTAGCAGCGCTATCTAATACGCGGCTTCGCTCGTTGCATTGCCGACGAGCCGAACGCATACGCAGCACTGGCTAGGTAGCTCAGTTGGTAGAGCAGAGGACTGAAAATCCTCGTGTCGGCGGTTCGATTCCGCCCCTGGCCACCACTCTCCTTGAATCAGTGAAAGTCGCGCCTTCGTTCATGGCGAGGATTCCCTGCCATCGCGCGATACGCGCGCTGGCGCTCGTCGGGAGCGGACGGCTGCGCCGTCCAAGCGCTCCCACTCGCCCTCGTGTCGGCGGTTCGATTCCGCCCCTGGCCACCACTCCCCATATGGCTGCTTGTTGCGCGACTTCCTTGAGGTTGAGCATTCCCGGCCGTGCGCGTTAGGCAGTCCAATGACAAGCTCCGATTCCAATTTGCCGGATGCAATTGTTCCTGCACGACCGACCCTGAGGCGGGTGGTACTTGTGGCGGCCGGCGCCTATATGGTGCTGATCGGGTGTTTTGCCATTTTTTTGCGGCAATACGAGGACCACACATTTCCAATCTCGATCTCTGGCTCCTCGCAGGCGGAATTGCAGCTCTCCTCACAGCGGCATTCTTTGGCCCAGTTCTTTACTTCTGGAACTATCCAGCATTCGAACGCCACCGCTAATCGACTAACGAATTCCCCGTTGCCAAGTGCGCTTTGCCCAACGTTGTCGCATGGGCTCGGGTGGAGCACGCCATTCCACCGCGGTGCCGACTGAATGGGGCTGCGCCCAAAACGACACGCCTACAAACCGCCAGGAGGCACATTCGTTTAGGAGGGCGTCGCTCCTGCGGCGCCGCTGTTGCTGTTCGCGTTTGGCGCAGAAGCAGTCGCGCAGGCGGGCGACCCTGCTTTTCCCTCAGCGCCAGTCAATCAAATCGCAACTCTCGACACTTCCACACGAGTCGCCAGAGCCTGCAAGAACGCCTCCTCCAACCGATACGTCCCCAACCAACCTTGGCGCGTTCCGGTCAGCACGCGCAGCATGTTGTCGCGGCCGCCGGGTAGGGGGCCCATGGGCCACAGGCTGTTAACACGCTAGCTGGCTGGCAACCCGCT
>JANNWF010000541.1:0-6622 GCA_031408455.1 Pseudoxanthomonas sp.
GTTGTTGTTGCCGGTGGTGGGATTGGCGATCCTGCAGTTCGTGCTGGCCAGCCGCATGCTTGGGTTCCCGGCCTTCGTGCTCAGTGTGTTGGTGTTGTTTGCGTGCTGGGGGCCGCGCGATCTGGACCGTGATGTCGAAGCCGTCCTCGATGCGGATGATCCCGATCAGCAACGTCGTGCCGCCGCGCCTCTGTTTCCAGTTGGTCCTCCATCCATTGCCAGCCGCGATCTGGTCGATGCCGCATTTTCGGAAGCCCTGCGACGCTGGTTTGGGGTGCTGTTCTGGTTCTTGTTGCTCGGGCCCAGCGGCGCATTGTTGTTCCGACTCAGCCAAATCCTGCTGGCGGCAAATCCCCCGCCGCCGATTTCACCGTTGGCGACCTTGCGGCTGGTGATGGCTTGGCCCGTGGCGCAACTGATGACGTTGGGACTGGCACTTGCGGCAAGTTTTGACGCCGTGTTCGTGGCCTGGCGCGATTGGCATCAACAGCGCGGGGAAGGCTGGTTGGCGTCTGACACTGGCTTCCTGCAGGCGGCGGGTCGGGCCAGCGTAGTCTTCGAACTGGCGGCTGAAGCCGAGCCCATCGCTGACGGATCCGGTGGCGAGGAGTGCGCGCCCGCTGGTGAGGTGGATGCAAGCATCGGCGGCGATGCTGAGCCGATCTGCAGCGTGCCGGCCTTGCGCGATGCCATGAGTCTGATCTGGCGCGTATTGATCGTCTGGCTGACGGTGATTGCGTTGCTGGTATTGGCGGGGTTTGTCAGCTAGCAGCGAGACTTGGCAATGGGCAGTACCGAACAGGATGTCGAGATCGCAATGGCCGCAATGAGCTAGGCGGCGGATCGGCTGAGGCGATTGGACCGCAGGCGCAAGGGATTGGATGAGAACCTTGTTCCTTCAGCGCCTCTTTGTTCCTTCTGCGGCCAAGGGACAAACGAAGCGAGAAAAATGGTCCAAGGCCGCGGGGGTGCAGATTTGCGACGAGTGGGTAGAGCTGTGTCAAAGGTCCATTGACGAGCGGTAGCACGCAGCCCAGACGCAGCGTCAATACTTCGCGCTCTCGCATACACCGCCGCTGTTGTAGAGCGGAGCTTGCTCCGCTCTACAAAATCTCTCTCGCCGACGAACTCTCAAGCGCGATCACCGCGCAATGCTCTGACCTTCGCTTCCAGTACCGCGGCCGTCGCTTCGGCCGCTGGCAAGGGCGCATCGGCAATCAGTCCAACCTCAGCGCGCAACCGCCGCGGCACGCGCAGGCGGCGCAATTGTGAGTCGCGCTTGCTCCACATACTGGTCCACATACCCGTCAGCGCCACCGGCACCACCGGTACCGGACGAGCTTTTAGGATGCGTTCTACGCCTTGCCGGAAGGTTGCGATCTCACCGTCCTTGGTGAGCGCACCTTCCGGGAAAATGCCGATCAGCTCGCCGTCGGCCAAGGCGCGATCCACTTCCTCGAACGCGCGCTGCATCAGCTCCGGATCTTCCTTTGCGCCGGCGATGGGAATCGCGCGCGCGCTCTTGAATACCCAGCGCAGGATCGGGAAGTTGAAGATCTTGTAGTACATGACAAAACGAATTGGTCGCGGCACCGCACCGCCGATCAATAGTGCGTCGACATAGCTGACGTGGTTGCAAACGATCAGCGCGGCCCCTTCGTCGGGGATGTGCTGCTCGATGCCGCGGGTATCCAATCGGTAAAACAGCTTGATCAGTACCCAGCATGCAAAGCGCATCGCGAACTCGGGCACCAAGGTAAAGATGTAGATCGCCACGACCGCGTTCAGCACTGCCGTCAGCAAGAACAGTTCCGGAATCGTGAAGCCGGCGCTGAGCAGAACGATTGCCAGCAGCGAGGCGGCCACCATGAACAACGCATTCAAGATGTTGTTGGCGGCAATCGTGCGTGACAGCTGGGCGCGCGGCGCGCGCTGCTGGATCAGGGCGAATAGCGGCACGATGTAGAGGCCGCCAAATACGCCAATGAAGGTCAGATCCATCACGATGCGCCAGCTGCCCGGCGTGGCAAGAAACTGCCGCCAGCTGATGTCCAGCACCACGGCGGCTTCAGGCCTCGCGAAGTATAGATCGACCCCAAATACAGTCAGGCCAAGCGCGCCCAGCGGCACCAGACCAATTTCCACGGTGCGCCGGGACAACACTTCGCACAGCAACGAGCCGGCGCCGATACCGACCGTGAACACCATCATGACGAACTGCGCGACGCTGGCGTCGCCACCGAGATAAACCGCCGCGTAGTTGGGTATCTGGGCCAGGAAAATCGCCCCGAAGAACCAGAACCAGCTGATGCCCAGCACCGAGTTCAGTACCGCGCGGTTGCCGCGCAAGCAGCCCAACGTGCTAGCCGTCAGCGCGACCAGATTCCAACGCAGACGCAGGTCCGGCGCGGTCGCTGGCGCATGCGGTATGTGTCGACTGGCCAGCCAACCGACCACCGCAATCACGATGACGGTGGCGGATACGTACTGAGTGCCGTTCGCGAAGCCTTGGATCAACCAACCGCCAAGCATGGAGCCGATCAAAATGGTCAGGAAGGTGCCGGCTTCCACCAAGCCATTGCCACCGACAAGTTCCTCGGGCTTTAACGCCTGCGGCAAGATCGCGTATTTGATCGGCCCGAACAGCGCGCTGTGCGTGCCCATCAGGAACAGCACGAACATCAGGAAGGGTAACGAGTCGAAGGCAAACCCAACCGCCGCCAGCAGCATGATCGCGATCTCGAACAGCTTGATCAGCCGGATCGTGTTCGACTTCTCGAACTTCTCCGCCCATTGCCCCGCCAAGGCCGAAAACAGAAAAAACGGCAGGATGAATAGCCCGGCGGCGAGGTTGGTCCAGACCAGCTTGTCCTCAGCGCTCAGGCTGATCGCGCCGAAGGTGATCAAGATGATCAAGCTCTGCTTGAACACGTTGTCGTTGAACGCGCCCAAGGCTTGGGTGGCGAAGAACGGCAGGAAGCGGCGTTGCCCGAGCAGGGCGAATTGCGATTGCGACATGGGTCAGAGCGGATGGCGTGGACGCGGCGAGCCTAGCAGCAAAGTTGTCCCACATAGACCGTCATTCCGGCGAACGCCGGAATCCACAATTCCACCGCGCGGCCAGCGTGTGGATTCCGGCGTTCGCCGGAATGACGATGCTGGGGGTTTGGCCTCAAGCAAATACGATTCGGCTTGCGCCGGAATTACGGGGCTAGTCGCGCTCGCGGGCAATCGCCCGCCAGCCGATGTCGTGGCGATGGAACTCGCCTTGCCATTGAATACTCGCCATCGCCGCATAGGCGGTCTGCTGCGCGGCCGCGACACTGTCGCCCAGCGCGCAGACGGTCAATACGCGGCCGCCCGCCGTCACCGCCCGTTCCCCGTCCAGACGCGTGCCTGCGTGGAACACCTTGCTGTTCACAGGAAAATGCGCATTCAGACCGTGAATGACATCGCCAGTGCGCGGTGACTCGGGATAGTTGGCGGCGGCCATCACCACGCCGAGACTGGGTCGCGGATCCCACTGCGGCTGCGCTTGATCGAGGCGTCCCTCGATACCTGCTTCGATCAAGTCAAAGAAATCCGAGGTCAGTCGCAGCATGATCGGCTGCGTCTCCGGATCGCCAAAACGCACGTTGAACTCGATCACCTTGGGTGCGCCGGTGGCATCGATCATCAGCCCGGCGTACAAAAATCCGCTAAACACGACGCCGTCGTCCGTCATGCCGCGCACGGTGGGTGCGATCACCTCACGCATCACCCGCTCATGTACTTCTGGGGTGACTACTGGTGCCGGCGAGTAGGCACCCATGCCGCCGGTATTGGGCCCCGTGTCGCCATCACCCACCCGTTTGTGATCCTGGCTGGTGGCCATGGGCAAGGCGTGTTCGCCATCGACCATGACGATGAAGCTGGCTTCCTCGCCGAGCAGGAACTCTTCGATCACCACCCGCGATCCAGCGGCACCAAAAGCGTTGCCGGCGAGCATGTCATTCACGGCAGCTTCGGCTTCAGCCAAGGTCATGGCGACGATCACGCCCTTGCCGGCGGCAAGGCCATCAGCCTTGATGACGATGGGCGCGCCGTGCTGACGAACGTAGGCCAGCGCCGCTTCGACCTCGGTGTGCACGGCATAGCGCGACGTCGGTATGCCATGCCGCGCCAGAAAGTCTTTGGCGAAGGCCTTGCTGCCTTCCAACTGTGCGGCCGCTGCCGTGGGGCCGAAAATAGCCAAGCCCGCCGCCCGAAAGCGGTCAACAATGCCAAGCACCAGCGGCCCTTCTGGGCCGACCACGGTGCAGTCGATAGCCTCCGACTGAGCCAGTGCAAGCAAGCTGTCGATATCGTTGGCTTGGATGCCGACATTGCGGCACTTGGATTCACATGCGGTGCCGGCATTGCCTGGCGCGACCAGCACCTCGGCCACGCGCGGTGACTGTGCCAGCTTCCAGGCCAGCGCGTGTTCGCGACCACCGCCGCCAATCAACAGTACTTTCAACCCGAGGCGCTGCATTGGCTTCAATGCCGAAAATGGCGGCGCGCGGTGAATACCATCGCCATCCCGTGTTCGTCAGCGGCTGCAATGACCTCACTGTCGCGCATCGATCCACCGGGTTGAATCACCGCGCGAATGCCGGCTGCTGCGGCAGCATCGATGCCGTCGCGAAACGGGAAAAATGCATCGCTCGCCATCACTGAGCCGGCCACTTGCAAGCTGGCTTCGGCGGCCTTGATGCCGGCAATCTGTGCGCTCACGACGCGGCTCATCTGCCCCGCGCCGATGCCGATGGTGCGCGAATGATGGGCGTAAACGATGGCGTTCGACTTGACGAACATGGCCACTCGCCAAGCAAACAACAGGTCAATCATCTCTTGCGCGTCCGGGCCACGTTGGGTGACCACACGCAGGTCGGCGCTGCCCAGTGAATCGGTGTCGGCGTCCTGCACCAACAGCCCACCGCGCACGCGTTGATAGTGCAACGCGGTATTGGCCGGTCCAAGCTCACCAATCGCCAGCACGCGCACATTAGACTTCTTTGCGATTACCGCGAGAGCATCTTCGTGCACGTGAGGCGCCAGAATCACTTCCACAAACTGGCGTTGAATGATTTCGCTCGCCGTGATCGCATCCAATGCGCGATTGAAGGCAATGATGCCGCCAAAGGCCGAAGTCGGATCGGTCGCATAGGCGCGGTCATAGGCCTCGAACAAACTGGTACCGATGGCCACGCCACACGGATTGGCGTGTTTGACGATCACGCAGGCGGGCGCGTCGAAACTGCGCACGCATTCGAGCGCGGCATCGGCATCGGCAATGTTGTTGTAGCTGAGTTCTTTGCCTTGCAAGAAGCGCGCGCTGGCTACATTTCCGCCGCTGGCATTGGCCTCTATATAAAGCGCGCCTCTCTGGTGCGGATTTTCGCCGTAGCGCAAGTTGCCGACGCGCGCAAAGTCCAGATGCAAGCTGCGTGGAAACGCTTCCGGCTTGGCCGGTTGCGCCACTCGCGCACCCAGCCACATGGCGATCTGGCCGTCGTAGGCGCTGGTATGCGCGTAGGCCTTGGCGGCCAATTCGCGCCGCTGAACCGCATCGCTGCCGCCATGAGCGAGTGCTGTCAGCATGGCCGGGTAATCGTCCGGATCAACTACCACCGCCACCCGTTCATGGTTTTTGGCGGCACCGCGCAGCATCGCTGGACCGCCGACATCGATGTTCTCGACACCGTCTTCAAAACTGCAATCGGGTTGCGCGATCGTGGCGGCGAACGGATACAGGTTCACCACCAACAGATCGATGGGCGCGATGCCGTGCTCGCTCATTACGTCGTTGTCGAGCGGCTCGCGCGCCAGCAGACCACCATGCACCCGCGGATGTAGGGTCTTGACCCGACCATCCATGATTTCTGGAAACCCGGTCAGTGTGCTGACATCGGTGGTCGTTATACCGGCGGCGCGCAGGCTACGCGCGGTGCCGCCAGTGGAAATCAGTTCAACCTTGGCCGCTTGCAGTGCCTGCGCGAATTCGATCAGGCCGCGTTTGTCGGATACCGACAGCAGGGCACGGCGGATCGGTTGGCGTGGAGTCATGGCGAAGTAGGGAATTCGACGGCGTCAGGGCCGCGAAGTATAGCGAGCGGCGTGCCGCTCTTAGCGCTTGCAATGTGTCGACAAACCTTAGTCGGGGTGTAGACCGAGGTCGTGCAGACGTTTGCGCAAGGTAGCGCGATTCAGGCCCAGCGTTGCCGCCGCGCGGGTCAGGTTGCCGTCGCAATGGCGCATCACTTCGCTAAACAGTGGCGACTCCACCTCACGCAGCACGAAGGCATGCAACTGGCCGTCGTCGTGACCGTCGAGATCGCTCAAATAGCGTCGCACCGCGCGCGCAACATGCTCGCGCAGCGCGGTCGGAGGGGTGGGCGTGTCGTCGGTGGCGGCATGGCCGCGGGTCTGGCGGGCGGGCAAGGCAGGACTCAGCAGGCAGGCGGCAACGGGCCGGGTCTGGTGTTGCCCGGTCGGTCAGTGTATGCCTGCCTTGGGTCGGATGCGAGTTGATTTGCATGCGGACGGAAGGGCATTGGTCCTTGGCCCTGGGCAAACAGCAGCGGAGCAAGCTCCGCTCTAC
>JANNWF010000542.1:0-5407 GCA_031408455.1 Pseudoxanthomonas sp.
CCATCGCAATTTGGCGCGTGGATGGGTGTTTTTGTGCGACAGCAGGTTGGGGTAAAAGCGCTTCCATAGGTTGGCGGTGAGCGCAGCGAACCCCAACGCATTTCCTGCGATGATCGACCGATGCGCTATAGACGTGCTCAATCGGCAGGCGGAACTTTTTTCTTCACCGTGAATTTGGCGGATCGCTCGCGTCGATTGTTGGTTGAGCGAATCGACGAACTTCGCGCGAGCGTTCGGGTGGTCAAGGATCGGCACCCATTCGAGATCGTCACCTGGGTGGTGCTCCCTGACCATCTGCATGCGATCTGGACGTTGCCTCTGGAGGACACGGATTTCTCGATGCGATGGATGTTGATCAAGTCAGCGTTCTCGCGGCGGATCGAGGCTGGCGAATCGATCCGTACCAGCCGAATCCCAAAGGGTGAGCGCGGTATTTGGCAGCGCCGGTTTTGGGAGCATTGCATTCGCGATGAAGTCTATCTGCAACGGCATGTCGATTACGTCCATTTCAATCCGGTCAAACACGGCCATGCGGAGCGAGCCTCGGCGTGGCCGTATTCGTCGATACATCGGTCGATCGCGCACGGCGAGGTGCCGGACGATTGGGGGTTGGCATTGGAAAACCCTGTGTCGGATACGTCGGGCGCGTGACGTTGGGGTTCGCTGCGCTCACCGCCAACCTACGCCAGCCATCCGCCATCGCTCCCGGTCCACATGAATTCGGTGCTGCCCAGTCATCTTGCCCAACCACCATCGGGTGGCGCGACTCTGACTTCCGGCGTTGTGGCGCAAAATACAATCCGTCAGATCAGCGATGAGATCATCGGGCGATGAGCACACACGATACCGAAGCCTTTCGCAGGCGTTACCGCGCCAGCATCAGTCGCTGGTACAACGCGTGGCTGCACGGCGGCTTCGTGTTCGCCTACGGACTGGTATTGCTCGTCGTGCTGGTCTCGCGGGTCGACCACGTTGGAGCAACCGCTTGGCTAATGATTCCGCTGGGCCTGGTGGTGTTCAACTTCGGCGAGTACACCGTGCATCGCCACTTCGGCCATCACAAATACCGCATCGGCGCGCTTTTTTATAAGCGCCACACCGGCGACCATCACAGCTTTTTCGTCGAGTCGAAGATGACCTACGAGGGCGCGCCGGACTGGCGGGTGATCTTCTTTCCGGCCTGGCTGATCGTGCTGTATAGCCTCGGTATCGTGCTGCCGGCGTACGTCGTTTTGAGTCAGCTCATTGATCAGAACGCCGGTGCGTTGTTCGCCACGACCTTGCTTTCTGGTTACCTCGCTTACGAGCTCTTCCACGCCTGCCAACACCTGCCGCGCGAGCATTGGTTGGCGAAGCTGCCGTGGATCCGCGAGACCGCCCAACTGCATCGTCTGCACCATCGTCGCGAACTGATGCAACGCTGCAATTTCAATCTGGTTTTCCCGTTGATGGACTGGCTGCACGGCACGCTGTACTGGGAGCCAATTGCGTCACCCGGACAGGGATCGCCACATGCCGGGCGGCCTCTCGCGGACACGAGATCGCCTTGACCTCCCAAACCACACAAACGGTGTTGGGCACTACGCCCGAAACCGCCTACGACTATCTCACCCGCCCGGCGCTATGGCACGAATGGCACCATGCCTCGCTCGGCACCGATGCAAATGCGCGCGAGCCGATGAAAGCCGGCGACCAGTTCAACGAGAACATCCGCACGGTTGGAATTCGCAAGGCACTGCATTGGCGGGTGCTCGATGCGCAGCCTCAGCGACGCTGGGAAGCGGCAGCGACGATGGACGATGGCAGCAGCGCGCATTTGACCTATGAGTTCGCGGCAATACCCGAAGGCACTCGTTTCACCCGTACGCTGAGTTACACGGTCAAACCGTGGTCGCTGCGGCTGCTGAATGGGACGCTGGGATGGCTGAAGGTTCGGCTCGAATCGCGGCAGGCGCTGCGTAAATTGCAGCGCCATTTCGCGTGATCACCAAGCAGGGCCCGCATCGCTGCGCTCAACCCGAATGGGAATTGCGTCTACCCGGTTCGAATCATCGCCGCTGGCAGCCCGCGCGCTGAAGGCGATCCAGCCGCTGGTGCCAGTGGCCAGGCACGCTGAGCTTGTGACACGAGACCTAGCCAAGCAATCGCTGCGCGCGCAAGCCGATTTCACGCATCGCGGCTGGCATTTGTGAACCCACCTCGATAGCGCGCCTGCATTCGGGCAATAGCCGGATGGCATGCTCGAAGATCGCGACCACCTCCGGTGTCGCGGTCATGCGCCTCTCCACCAGCAGCACCGTCAGCCGCTCAAGGCGTCCGCAGACGCCGGCAATGCTCACCGCGCCAGCCATCAGGCCCGAACCCTTGATAGTGTGGAAAGCTCGGCGCAGGCCCTGCAAGGTCGTCGGATGGCTCGGATTGCTGCGAAATTCGGGCAACAAAGCTGTCAGGGTCTCGCTCAACTCTTCGAATTCGGCAAGGAATATTTCGCGGATGTCTGGGTCGAGGACTTCGCGCGGCGTGCGTATCAACACCCGTGTGGCGCGGTGCCAAAGTCGCCTCGCCCAAGACCCACACCCTTTGACCCAGCGAGGCAACATGTCCCAACGTACCCCCGTCATCCTGCGTTGAACGAATCCGCTCTGCTCTGGTCGCGATGCTCACCTAAGCCACCTGCCGATCATGCGGGAATGGTTGCCACGGATGGCAGGCGACAACCGCATTCTCGCACTCGACGGGGCATGTCCGGCGCAAAATGGCTTGGCTGCCTACTGTGAATCGCTCGGCCAGCCAACTCAGCGCATTTGCACCTTGCGAGTCGCGGGGCGAAGATGACGCTGGCACCTGCTTGGGGAAGCGAACGTGCGAGTCATGACTATAAGTGTGGGGATGCTCCTGTGGTTGGCATCGGCCACTGCGCCGGCCGCGGTGTTCACAGTGACCAATACAGCAAGCAGCGGGGCGGGAAGTCTTCTTCAGGCAATCGTCAGCGCGAACGGCGCGGCGGGTGCCGACACCATCAACTTTTCGATTGCCGGTGCGGGCGTCAAGATCATCGCGTTGCCACTAAGCGGCCTGCCTAGCGTCACCGATGCGTTGACGATCAACGGCTACTCGCAACCGGGCACGGCGGTCAATACAACGGCCGTCGGTGCTAGCAACGCGGTGCTCCTGATTGAGCTGGATGCGGGCAACGTAGGCTCCAACGAGGATGCGATCACCGCAAGCGCACCAGTAACGATCCGCGGCCTTGCGATCCGCGACCACGGTTCGCAGGCGAGTGCCATCCGCATCAATTTGGGGGCCGCGGGCTCTACGGTTGCAGGCTGCTTTATCGGCACCAATGCGGCGGGCAATAGCGATGGCTCTACCTCCGGCACCGGCGTCGTGGCCTTGGGTCAAACCCAGATTGGCGGCACCGTTGCTGCTGATCGCAATATTTTTTCCGGCAACTCGCTGGGCATCAGCGTCGGCGATACGGGCAGCGGTTCGGTGATCGAGGGCAACCTCTTCGGTACCGGCGCAAACGGCACTCTGGCTTTGCCCAACGGCACCGCCATGCGCACCAACAATTCCACTGTGTTTGATGTGCGTATCGGCGGCACCACCGCTGGCAGCGCCAACGTCATCGCCAACAGCACTTTTGTGGGTATCACCCTGTTTGAGGCGGCAGTTCCCGGCGCTCGCAACAGCATCCTTGGCAACAGCCTATTCAACAACGGCCAACTGGGCATTGATCTGGGCAATGACGATGTTGCCGACAGCAACGATCCCGGCGATGCTGACACTGGCGTCAATGGTCGTGAGAACGCGCCCAGCCTGAGTTTCGCCCGCGACAACGGCAGCAGCGTGCTGGTTTACGGCACCTTGGATGGCAATTTCACCGGCGGCAGCAAGCGCGTCGAGTTCTTCGCTAGTCCGACCGCCAGTGCTTCCGGCTTTGGAGAAGGGCGCATCTTCCTCGGCTTCTCCACCATCAATCCCGGCGGCATCAATGTTGCCTTCTTGCGCAGCTCGATTTCCGCCGCCAACGCGCCCGCGCCGCCCTACTTCATCACCGCCACCAGTACCGCTGCAGATGGCAGCACGTCCGAGTTCTCCAACGCCATCGCGGTGGTCGACGGCGGGACCGAGCGCAGCGTCACCAACGTCAACGACAGCGGCGCTGGCTCATTGCGGCAAGCCATTCTCGACGCCAATGCTGCCGCCGGTGTCGACACCATTCGCTTCAACATCGCTGGCAACGGGCCGCATACGATCACCCCTTTGACTGGCTTGCCGAGTATCTCCGACAGCACCATCGTCGATGGCTACTCGGAGCAATTCAGTGCGGAAAACACACTCGCCCTCGGCACTGATGCCGACTTGCGGATCGTCATCGATGGCAGTTCGGCCGGTGCCGCCACCTGCTTGCAGCTCACTGGCGGCACCAGCATCGTTCGCGGGCTGGTGGTGAATTCATGCGGCAACTTGGGAATTAATGCCATCAGCGGCAGCGGCCATATCATCGAAGGCAACTTCATCGGCACTGACGTGTCCGGCACATTGGATCGCGGCAGCTCAATCTCGGGTGTCAACATCGCGACGGCGGTCAGCAATGCACGCGTGGGCGGACTCCTGCGCGCCCAACGCAACCTGATGTCAGGTAATGGCGGCGCGGGTATCACCACCAGCGGCAACAACGCCAATATCATCGGCAACCTGATTGGCACGGCCGCCAACGGATCCACCCCGCTCCCCAACTCTGCGAGCGGCATAGCGATTAGCGGCAACGGCGGCATGGTGGTGGGCAACCGGATTCGCAACAACAGCGGACGCGGGATCTCAGTCAGTGGTGCCAGCAGCCAAGTTGAGATTCGAATCAACGAGACCTTCAGCAATGCGTCGCTAGGCATCGACCTCAACGGCGATGGGGTAACGGCCAACGATCTCAATGATGTCGATGCAGGCCCCAATGGCTTGCAGAACTTCCCGGTGTTGACGCGCGTTGAACAACTGCAAGGCGGCGGGCTACGGGTCGAAGGCACCTTGGATCTGCCAGCCTCCGCAGTAGCGCTCAGCTTCGAGTTGGATCTGTTTCGCAGCAGCAATTGCGATGGAACCAACGGCGAAGGTGAGACCGTGGTACTGAGTCGCGCGATCTCGTTTGCGAATGGTGCAGTGGAGACGTTTGCCTTCACCGAAGCTGGTATCAGCGTGCCTGCCGCAAGCGTGATGACCGCGACGGTGACGGACAGCGCAGGCAATACGAGCGAGTTTTCAGCGTGCGTAACCAGCAGCGAGCAGGTTGCGTTGATCTTTAGGAATGGATTTGAGTGAGGGTGTTGGGGGCTATCTGCTTCTCGGCTCTACCCGACCGACTCGCGACTTGTTTGTCGATGGCGGGCCAAGGCGCCAAGGCCCGCCC
>JANNWF010000543.1:0-3503 GCA_031408455.1 Pseudoxanthomonas sp.
CCGGTGGTGGTTTCGACACCGGGCGTCTCGTTGGCTTCCGGATGGCCGGCGGTCTTCGAATGCAGCTGCCGAAAGCTCTTCAACTCATCCAGCGGCAAGTCGTAACCCGACAAATGCAGCAGGCCATACAGCAACATCGAGCCGTGACCGTTACTGAGCACGAAGCGATCCCGATTGGACCACTTCGGATTAGCCGGGCTATGTCGCAGGAAATCGTTCCACAGCACTTCGGCAATATCGGCCATGCCCATCGGCATGCCTGGATGGCCAGACTTGGCGGCTTCGACCGCGTCTATGGCCAAGAAACGGAGCGCGTTCGCAAGCTCGCGACGGTTAGGAGTCGGCATGGGTTCGATGAAATTCGTGGGTGACGGGTGCGCCCGCAGCGTCGCGGTGCTCAGCGCATATTGTCCCCGATGCTGCCGCGAAAGTCCTGTTGGTCTAGGGTCGGTTGACATATACGGAGCAGGCCGCGCCGGGACTGTGCGCCCGCAGCGCAAGGAAGAATGAGGGAGTTTATGTCGATAAACGACCGAATTATTACGCGGCGATGCGGGCGCACAGCCCCGGCCCGAAGGGTTGCCTCTGGGTGGCCCGCAGGCGGCCCCCCACGGCTTGACCATGCGGCCACCAAGGCGAGGCAAAGCGCAACACCACCGGAGGGCCAGCCAGAGGCAACGCGACCTACTCCGTATATGTCAACAGACCCCTGTGCGGCTGGGCTATGCTTCGTCTCCCCCCGCTAAAGACACCGCCTAGCCCTTCGATGGAAATTGTTGAGCGCACGGTCGAGGTCGATGATTTGCAGCTCGGCATGTTCGTTTGCCGGCTGGATCGGCCATGGGATGGCACGCCGTTTCCGTTGCAAGGTTTTTGCATCGAAACGGCAAAACAAATCGACACCTTGGCGGCGTTGTGCAAGCAAGTCACCATCGATGTGATCTTGACCCGCGAAGCGCAGCGCGAACGCGCAGCACGCTCGCAGGAACCCGTATCGCGCTCGATGATGTCGCGCCAGTATCGCGCGGTCGCCGACAAGCGCAGTTACGGCGATTCGATCAGCGTGCTGCAAGAATTGCCGCGGGCGCGCGCCGCGCAGGAAAAGCTCACGGCCGCCACCTCACGCATCATCGACAACGTGCGCAGCGGCAAAATATTGGTCGCCGAGGAAGTGGACGAGGCCGTCGCGCCGGTCGTCGACAGCGTATTGCGCTCCGCAGACGCCGTGTTCTGGCTCAATGGCTTGCGCGCTCGTGGTGACTACGAGTATTCGCACGCGCTCAATTGCACCGTGTTGGCAGCCGCATTTGGTCGCCACATGGGTCTGCCCGAAGATCAGCTGATCAAGGTCGCCAGTGGCGGCATGCTGTTGGATATTGGCAAGACGCAGCTTCCGCTCGACCTGCTCACACAGAAGGTCAAGTTGCGGCCCCCACAGGTGGCGTTGCTGCGCCGGCATGTGGAGTTCAGTCTGGAAATGCTGGCGAAGTCCAACAGCCGCAGTCCCGAGATCGAAGAGATGGTCGGCTCGCATCACGAGCGCGTCGATGGCTCGGGTTATCCCTACGGATTCCAAGGCGCAGAAATCCCGTTATTCGGCCGCATCGCCGCGATCATCGATACCTACGACGCGATGACCAGCGACCGCCCGTATCGCAAAGCACTGTCGCGACACGCCGCCTTGCAGCAGCTCTACCTCCACCGCGACAGCCTGTTCCAGAGCGAACTGATCGAACGTTTTATCCAGTGCATCGGAGCGTATCCGACTGGCTCGCTGGTCGAATTAAGTACCGGCGAAGTGGCCATCGTGCAGTCGCAAAATCGTACCCGCCAGCTGTTGCCGAAGTTGTTGGTGCTGACCTCGGCGGACAAGAAACTCGAATCGGGCTTTCGCGAGCTAGACTTGCTGGTTGAGGCCAATAGCGGTAACCAAGGCGTCCGCATCATCAAAACTCTCGAGCCGGGCTCCTACGGCCTCGACCCAACCGAGCTATTCCTGTGAGCACACTCATGCACCGGGAGCGCGGATCGCGCGCGCGCAAGTCCTTCCTGCAGCAATGCGATGACGAACTGGGCGCAAGCGCTGACCCTAGCGCCATGTTGTTCGTGCGCATTCGCGAGTACGACGAGTTTCGCAGTCGTCACGGCTACGGCAGTGCCGATGCGCTGTCGCTTGCGGCCTGCGATGCGGTCGAATCGCTGCTGCGCCCCGGCGACAGCGCCTGCCGCATCGACGACGACGCCTTCGCGATTTTTCTTTCCCGCCTTTTGAGCGAAAACCACGCTTTGCTCGCTGCCAATCGCTTGCAGCGCATTTTCCAGCGCGACATCACCGTCGATGGCAGCACCCATCCGATCGAGCCGGCCATCGGCATCACCCACGCGCCGACCCAAGGCAACGATGCCGCCGCCCTGCTGCAACAAGCCGATCGCGCCTCGCAACAAGCGCTGGCCAAGCGCCTGCCTTTCGAGCGCTTCGTGCCGCCGCGCCCACACGACGACATTCCCAAAGCCGCGCTGCGCAGTGCGATTCTCGGCAACCGCATGCAGGTCTGGCTGCAACCCATTTGGGATCTGCAGAGGCGCCGCATCGTCGGCGTCGAATCACTTTCGCGCTGGATGGATAGCGAATACGGCATGGTCAGCCCTGGTGATTTCGTCCCACTGGCCGAGCGCACCGATTTAATCGGCGACTTCACTCGCTGGTGCTTAAACGCCACCCTGCGCCACACCGCTGACCTGCGTCGCGTGCGGCCCGACATGCACGTCAGCGTCAACTTCTCGCCACGCTTGTTCATCGAGGACGACATCGTCGAACAGGTAGTCAGCTCGCTGGAAATCTGGAACGTGCCGCCATCGGCCTTGGTCTTGGAAGTGACCGAAGGCGCGACCATGGAAGACGCCGCCCGCAGCGCAGAAATGCTCACGCGCTTTCGCAACGCTGGCATTGGCGTGGCGCTAGACGATTTCGGCATCGGCCACTCTTCGTTCGCCTACTTGCGTCAGTTCCCCGTCAGCGCCCTCAAGATCGACAAATCGTTCGTGAGCGGCCTACGCGACTCCGAACGCTCGCGCCAACTGGTGCACTCGATGATCGACCTCACCCACAATTTGGGCGTTACCAGCATTGCCGAGGGCGTGGAGGACGCGACCACGTTGGGCGTGCTGCAAGAGCTGGGATGCGATTGTGTGCAGGGCTATCACATCGCTCATCCGCAGCCGGCGGAGAAGATGATCGCTAGCTTGAAAGGGGATGGGTGAGGGGTGGTTTTTTGGCGTGCTGCCTAAGGGTTCGCTGACATGCGGCAAGTTTAGGAAAGACTAATGTCGAAGTTTGATACCGAAAAGTTGCTCACCCATCTCAGAGTCAAATGGGCAAACCGTCCTTGCCCAACGTGTGGAGGCGGGTTGGTATTGACGGGCGCTGAATTGAACACCCTCATTACACTTGAGCTTGTGGTGGGGGCGGAAGCAGCGGAGCAAGCTCCGCTCTACCACTGCGA
>JANNWF010000544.1:0-1824 GCA_031408455.1 Pseudoxanthomonas sp.
TGAGTGCATTCTGGCCATCAGCTCGTGCCGCTCAAGCGTGATGTCGAAGAAGAACCGCAGCCCGGCCAACGTGGTATTGATGGTGATCGGCGAGGCACCACTGTCCACCAGGTGCAACTGGAAATGACGCAGGTCCTCGACTGTCGCCTTGTCAGGCGGCCGTCCAAGGTAGGCCGCCAACGCGCGAACGGCGCGGATATAGGCCTCCTGCGTGCTCGGTGCCAGCTTGCGCATCCGCATGTCCTCGAACATGCGTTGACGCAGCGGTGAACCCGCATGATGGGTCGTGTTCATGGTGTCTACTCCGTTGCAAAGCGAGGCCCATTGCCTCGCCGCACAACTTCGCAGAAACCACGGCACCAACAGCCGCCCCGCGCTCGACGACGCGACTACCGCGCGAGCGGTTTAGTCCATTGGCCGTTAGCCGCCCGTCAGCAGCTCGCCAGATGCGGAAAATTTCGCTGGCGCAGGTGGTCAGTTTGCTCGGCGAACTTGATCGACCCGCTGGCTACTTGCGGTCATCTGCTCGCGCATCCGCGCATCCGGTGGTGGGCCTTTAAGGCAAGACTCGTCGCCGTCCTTACCGAACTGCGACATCGTCGCCAAAGACTCCGCAAACGATCGCAGTCTCCAGCCACCCGGTGTCCGGATCAGAATCTGCTGGTGCTCATGATCAGCTGAGAGTTCGACTTGCTTGCCAGCCCGGGTGAGCAAGTCGACGAGCTCGTCGATCGAGAACTTCACGCCCCTCTTGTTGATCACGTCTGAGACCCGGCGGCGCGCAACTCTGAGGATCGCCGCGGCTTCGCTTTGGCTCAGTCCGCGCTCGCTGATCCAGGACGCGATCACGTCCGCGAACTTGGACTGGATAGCCAGCTTCTGCCTGATCATCATGTCCGATGCGGACTTGAGGCGGAGCGCCTCGTCCGGAGCGAACCCCAGATCGTCAAATACGTTTCCTCCAGCCGGGGTGAAATGCGCACAACCAAGCTCGCTCATCAGCAAGTCCTCCCTCAGCGATCTGCAACATCAAATAGGACGCGTTCCCCGACAGGCGGGAAACGTGGAGCAGCCCAGGAAATGGCTATCGGTCTGGCGGGCCTTGCGCTTGACCATGGGCGCATCGCATTTCGGGCAGGTCAATGCAGGTGCGACGACAGCCGTCGGTAGCGATGAAAAGGCCGGCTGAACTCGCGGTTCGTGCTGGAGGCTTTGCACCAGCGCAAGCAACTCGGGGCCGGCAACCAGATCGATCGGCTTGCCCTCGGCGAAGGCACGAGCCTCGGGCGTGAAGTCTCCGGTGGTGACAATGATTGTGGCGGCAGCCCGATGGTGGGTGAGTAAGCCGAACTGCTCGCGCACTGTTGGCACGCCGACACGTTGGGTTCGCCATTGTTTGCATTGCACAAGGGTGAGCTGGCCATCGCGCCGCAAGGTCAGATCAACGCCACCGTCCGCTCCTCGCTGGCCATTCTCCTCAACTTGGTATCCGCTCCGGCGATAGGCCTCGGAGACCAACAGCTCGAACTCGCGCCAACTCATTGCGCGCAGGCTGTCCAAGCCTGATTGGGCGTCTAGCAAGCGTCGCCGTTTGCGTCCGCCCAAGGCTGACAGCCCAGCGGCCAGCCAGCACAAGGCCGCCAGCACCCAGATCAGCGGGTCAAGGGCACCTGTCGCCAGCTGCTTGCCAAACGCAGAAATGAAGGGATTCTCCGCACCCATGAGCACCGATGGAACCAGCACCTTGCCCAAGAGAAGGACCCCGACGCCAACCGTCAATCCGACCGGCCACGGCACTCTGATCAGATCCTCGAAGAAAGATGA
>JANNWF010000545.1:0-5599 GCA_031408455.1 Pseudoxanthomonas sp.
GCCATTGGGTTCGTCAACCTTCGTCGTCGGTGGTGAAAAAGGCCTCGGTCGCTTCCAATCGCAACAGCAGGCAGGGGAATAACAATGGCGCATGGAACTGGCAATGAAGCGGGGCCGATTACTCGCGCCCTTGAGAATCTAATCTTCGGCGCGCGCCCGTTGGTGCTGGCGATCTTCGCGATCATCACCGTGGTGATGATCTTCTTCGGCAGTCAGTTGCGAATCGACGCCGGATTCAAGAAGCAAATTCCGCTGCAGCACGAATACATGCAGACCTTCATCGACTACGAGGCGGATTTCGGTGGAGCGAACCGCGTCTTGATCGCGCTTTTAGCCGAAGACGGCGACATGTTTGATGCTAACTATTTCCGTGCGCTGGAAGGGCTGACCGAAGACGTCAAAGGCATCGAGGGTGTCGATGGCGCGCGCGTGCGCTCGCTGTTCACCCCCAACGTGCGTTTCGTCGAGGTTGTGGAAGACGGCTTCGCTGGTGGCAACGTCATCCCACCCGAGTTCATCGTTGATAGCGCGACCGAAGCCGATTTCGCGACAGTTCGCAGCAACATCGTCAAGGCCAACATCGTCGGCCGCTTGGTGGCAAAAGACTGGTCAGGCGCGATGGTCTGGGCAGACTTGGTGCCCGAAGTCGCTGGCACCAAGCTCGACTACCAGGAAGTAGCGCGCCAACTGGAAGCGCTGCGCACCAAGTACGAGGTGAATGGCCACACTCTGCACGTGATTGGTTTTGCCAAGATGGTAGGCGACATCAGCGACGGCGCGCGCTCGGTCATCAAGTTTTTCTTGCTGACGATCGCCTTCACCTGGTTGCTGCTGTTCCTCTACTCGACCTCCGGCAAGCTCGCCAGCTTGACCGTATTTGCCGCCTTCATCTCGGTGGTCTGGATGTTGGGTGCCTTGCGACTGATGGGATTCGGCATCGATCCCATGAATATCCTGACGCCGTTCCTGATCTTCGCCATCGCTGTCAGCCATGGCGAGCAGATGATCAACCGCTTCCGCGGCGAGATATTTTTTGGTGGCTTGGAAGACGGCAATGCCGATGAACTGCGCACACGCAAGGGACACGATTCGCTGACCGCCGCGCGCGCGGCTTTCCGCATGTTGCTGATTCCGGGTTCGGTGGCTTTGATCGCCGGCTGCATTGGCTTTGCGACGATTCTGATCATCCCCATCCGAATCATTTATGAGTTGGCTATCACCGCCACCGTCGGTGTCGCCATCACCGTGTTCACCGATCTGATCCTGCTCCCCGTGCTGCTGTCCTACACCAAGCTCGGCAACATGGAGCGCAAGCGCGAGTTCCGTCTGCGTCAGTTGACTCGCTTCGACAAGGTCTGGGCGATGATGTCGAAATTCAGCAAGCCAGCGGCGGCGGCCGTCATCTTGCTGATCGGTGTGGTCATCTGGTTCTTTGCCGAACAACGCGGTGACCGCGTAATGATCGGCGACGCACAAGCAGGCGTTGCCGAATTGCGGCCCGAGGCGCGCTACAACCAGGATGCAGTGGCGATCACTTCCAAGTTCGCGCTCGGCGTCGACATCATCAACATCATCGTCGAAGCCCGTCCGGACGCCTGCACGCAGAGTTATCCGGTGATGGAAACCATCGACCGCTTCGCTTGGCACTTGAGCAACATCGAGGGCGTGCAGCAAGTCATCACCTTGCCCAAGGTCGCGAAGATCGTTAATGCCGGGTGGAACGATGGCTCGATCAAGTGGCGCGTACTGCCGCGTGATGGCGATTCACTTCGCCTGTCGACGCAGGCGTTTGAAACCGACTCCGGCTTGCTCAACTCCGATTGCTCGGCGATGCCGATCACCGTGTTCTTGTCCGACCATCGCGCCGACACCATTGATCGCGTCGTTGCGGCGGTGAAGTCTTTCCGCGAAGCCAACAACGCATGGCATGTAGGCATCAATCTGAAAGACAAGCTGGCAGCGGATGCGGCGGCAGCGATGGAGAAGGGCGAAGAGTTCGCCTCCGACGATATCAACCTGCGGCTCGCCACCGGCAACGTCGGAGTGATGGCGGCGATCAATGACACCGTACGCTCCGTCGAGCATCAGATGCTGTACCTGCTTTACGGTGCCGTTTTTCTGATGTGCCTGATCAGCTTCCGCAGCCCGATGGCCGCGCTCTGCATCGTGTTGCCGCTGGTCTTGGTCACCGAGCTTGGCCACAGCCTGATGGTTGCCCTCGGTATCGGCATGAAGGTCAACACCTTGACGGTCATCGCGCTGGGTGTCGGCATCGGTGTCGACTACGGCATCTACATCTTCGCCCGTATGCGTGAAGCCATGAATCAAGGCAAGACCCTGTCGGAAAGCTACTTCATTGCGCTGAAAACCACCGGCATCGCGATCTTCTACACCGCGCTGACCTTGGCCGCCGGCGTCGCGACGTGGATCTGGTCCGACCTCAAGTTCCAAGCCGACATGGGCCTGATGCTGACCTTCATGTTCGTGGTCAACATGATCGCCGCCATCATCTTCCTGCCGGCCTTGTGCCGCTGGCTGATGCGGCCGACGGAGAAAGACAACTGGGTGCCGCCGTCTAATTGAGGCTGGCGAGGGCTAGATCGACTAGCCCTCGCCGTTTGGCGGCGAGGGTCTGGTTGAAGAAAGCGGCTGACGCATAGATCCGGGGCTAAGACATAGTTGCCGAAACAAGAGTGGCGCCCAGAGCAAGCGCAGCCGCAATGAAGAAACTGCTGCTTGTACTTGATCTCGATGAAATGCTGATCTATGCAAACGAGCAGCCTTTAGATCACCCGCCAGATTTCGAGGCGTCCCGTACTGCGTCTATTTGCGACCAGGAGTCGAAGAGTTTCTTGCGGGAGTATCAGCGCTGTTCCGGCTGGGTGTTTGGACCTCGTCATCACCGGCGTCCGCCAAGGCAGTATGCGAAGCCGTGTTCGGTGACCGCTTCTCATTGGATTTTGTCTGGGCGAGTGATCGGAGTGATGCGAAAGAGGTCGCTGACCACCTTGCGCGTGGAGGCAGTCCAGTCAGCAAGACGAAATCCACTCCGACGGCGGGACAATTTTTGGCCTAAGGCTCAGCCACTGGCACCACCCGATTCTTGGTCCTCGCCCGCAACGCAATCGCCAACACCCCACCTAACACCATCGCGCCACCGATCAGCAATCGCGGTCCCGGTCGGTCGCCCCAAAACGCGATGCCCAGCGCCACCGCGAACACCGGCGTGATCAGCAAGTAAGGCGTGACCTGCGAGACCGGATAGCGCTTCACCAGCCAGAAGAACAGCCCATGGCCAAGCGCCGAGGCGAAGATTGCGGCGTACGCGACACCAAACCAAGCCACCCACGGCGCCGCCTGCAGCGTAGCCATTTGATCGTGCTCGAAGAAGTAGCTGATCGCCAATAGCGGTGCGATCCCGATCACCGCGCTCCATGCCTGTTGATTGAACGGATGCATGCCCTTCAAGCCGCGCAGCATGACCGTGCCAATGGCCAATAACAGCGAGGCCAGCAACATCAGCAACAGCGAGTTCGGCGCCGCCAACACCACCGGATCAAAGCCAAGTACGAGGATGCCAGCGAAGCTCACCGCGATGCCGAGGCTGGTGCGCCAACCGAAACGCTCACCGAGAAAGATCACCGCGAGCAGGGCGGTCATCGGCACGTAGCTTTGGGTGACGATGGCGGGTGAGGCGAGGTTGCCGGCCAGTTGAATCGCCCAAAAACTGAAACCGAAATGCATCGCGCCGGAGCACAAGCTGATCGCGATCAAGCGCGGCCATTGGCCAGTTGCTGGTAGCCGTAGCCAAGGCCACAACAGCAGCGCAACCAGACCCAGACGCAATGCGGTGAACAGGAATGGTGGCAGATGCTGCAATGCCGCGGCCGAGGTGAGGAAATTGCCGGCCCAGGCCAGACAAATCAGCAGCACTAAAAGCAGATGTCGAACTGGCATGAGTGGTTGCGCGAAGGTATGAGCCATTTCCTGACGGCGCGTTAGCTAAATGCCTGCCGACCCGGGATGTTACGACTTTGCGGTTAAGCCCCTCTCCCTCCGGGAGAGGGGTTGGGGTGAGGGTTCGGGCTGGAATTGAGGCTCAAGGCCCCTACGTACCCTCATCCGGCGCTGCGCGCCACCTTCTCCCGGAGGGAGAAGGGTGCTCCTCGCCAACGTACCGGAGATGCAAGGCCAATCTCATACTCCGTTGGCGAATTCCATCATCGGCGCCCGAAATCTCAGGCAGAACTTAAACGAAGTTGGAAGCGACCAGCGCCCCACTTCGGTTCGCGTCGAAGTTAGCGCCTCCACTCGCTCAATACCTCAACCCCGCCCGTCGAAACAGCTTGCTCAACAGCCACAACGGCCCAATCAGCAGGTACGAAAGATCGGTCAAGAACGAAGGTCGCTTGCCTTCGATCTCATGGCCGATGAACTGGACTATCCACGCCACGACAAATGCCACGACCGCGCTCCACAGCAGCGTCTGCGCGCCAAGCACGCCATACAGCCAGTGTGTGAGCAACATCAGGCCCGCCAGAAACACCAGCATCGCCAGCGCCAACGGTCGCGACAGCCGAAAATAAAAGCCCATCGCCGCAACCAACGATAGCCCGGCCCACAGACCCGGCGAGCCCAGCCCCGGCGGCACCGGGATCACCCATAGCCCAGCCACCACCGACCACACGATCACGGGCACACATAGCCAGTGAATGATCTGGTTGGTCGGGTTGCGGTGGTCTTCGCTGTAGTTGCCCAGATACTGGTCAACTGGTCGCCGTTGGTCGGTGAAGGTCGCGTTCATGGCGGACTCCTGCGCGCACGCATGGGCGTGCCTGGGCTGAAAACGTCAATGAAAATCGATGTCGCAAAGTCGGTGTAGCGCTTCCCGGTAGCGGTCGCGCGTGCCACTGATGACGGCGGCTGGCAGGCTCGGACCGGGAGCGGTTTTGCCCCAGTCTAGCGTTTCAAGATGATCGCGAACGAACTGCTTGTCGTAGCTCGGCGGACTGGTGCCAACGCGATACTCCTCGGCCGGCCAAAAGCGCGATGAGTCGGGCGTCAGCAGCTCATCCATGATGCGCAGTTGCCCCTGCGCATCGAGGCCAAACTCCAGCTTGGTGTCGGCGATTATTACGCCGCGTTTGGCCGCGAACTCGGCGGCGTAGCGATACACCGCCAACGTTGCCGCGCGAACCTGTTCGGCCAAGTCGCCGCCGATGCGGGCGACCACGGCATCAAAGCCGATGTTTTCATCGTGATCGCCCACCGCCGCCTTGCTGCTAGGCGTGAAAATGGGCTCGCCGAGTTGCTGCGCTTGTTGCAAGCCAGCCGGCAAGCGAATGCCACACAGGCTGCCGCTGGCTTGGTAGTCCTTCCATCCTGAGCCAATCAGATAACCGCGCGCGATGGCCTCCACCGGCAGCGGTTTCAACTTCATCGCCACCACGCTGCGCGCGGCATACAGCGCCGCATCGACGCCGGCCGGCAATACACTGGCCACATCGACGCCGGTCAAATGATTCGGTAGCAGATGCGCAGTGCGCGCAAACCAGACGTTGGACATCTGACACAGCATCTCGCCCTTGCCCGGAATCGG
>JANNWF010000546.1:0-4455 GCA_031408455.1 Pseudoxanthomonas sp.
GGACAGCGACGCCAGCGAGCTGGACTTCAGGAGGCCAGGGCCTCGGATGAAGGCTGTGCAGGCGCGATGCCCACAGATGGCCCTTCCAGTCTGGCACCCGGGGGGCGCAAGCTCAAGATCGCACCGGACGGTGTCGGAAGATGCCACCCGAAAGCGCCGAGCCGTTGAAGGCTTCAGCGGTGGCGCGCGGCGACCGGCAGGTGGCTGAAATACGTCCTCCGATGAATTCCGACGCTGACTCCAGTACAAATGCGTCAGTGTTTCCGATTCAAACCGGCGACAGTTTCCGATCCGGTTCCGCCACCTATTTTCCCTGCTCTCGTTCGCCCACATCCAGCGCAGAGTTGTGCACGGAGGCGGGCGTCGCTTGCGACGAACGCCCCACCGCCGCGCTTGCCAAATCTCGTCCAACGTCCAGGATGTTTGCCTATCTGCCTTTGCCGGCGCTGTTTTCAGTGAGTCCGGCGCGATCAGTGTCGGCAGTGCTGCTCAAGCCGTAGCTTGGCGGTTTCCCCAATTAAGGCTCAACCCGGCCATGTGTCGTGTCTTGTCGAACGGGAGACGAACTGCTGCTTGAGACTGAACCCGGGCACACGATTCTTCTATCTGCCTTCTCAATAGCAGTCGTTGAATGTGCAGGCCGGCAGTCGGCAATGTGGCGATGAGTTCAACGGACTGGGTACCCGCCACCGGCCATAACTGGCCCCTGGTGATCTGATCTGAATTTCCGTTGCTGGCCCGCCTCGGATGACTGGTTTGCGGCAGCCAACTTGAACTCCGCTTTGGCTCGTCCCGGCCATAACCGGACCCTGGTGATCCGCTCAGATTTTCCCGAACTGGCCCACCTTGGATGACTGGTTTACGGCAGCCAACTTGAACACCGCTTTGGCTCGTCCCGGCCACAACTGGGCGTTCAGCCGAAGCACGTCGACTGTCGGAAACTTGTCGTATGGCCGCCGGTGGATTCAGCGTGTCAAGTGCTCGTGATGTGGACGCGGCAAACGATCAGGCGAGCTCACGCAAATGGGATCAGCATGCGCTGTCGATTGAGCGGCCCCGCCACTCGTAGCGCACTACGTCGAGTTGCCACTTCGGCTAGAAACCGAGAGCTACGGCGACGAAGCCACGGCCCTCGTAGAAGCGCTGCGCCCGCTCGTGGCGCTTGAACGCGCCACATCGGCACCCGCACATCGATCATCGCGATCTGGAAGGGAGCAAAGCGCAGACTCATCGGCGCTCGTCCAATCGCCGTGTCACGAGGCGCGCGACCTCGACACCGAGCTTCTCGCCGGCGACGTTCGAAGCGCGGAAATGCATGCCGCCGACGATACGGGCCTCGCGCACCTCCGCCACGGCGGCGTCGACCGTCGCCCACTCGTGCTTCGTGTTGGTGACCGTGCTGTCGAAGGCGAAGCTCACCTCCCGCGTGCCGAAGAAGTCGACCAGGTTCTGGGCAAAAGCCCCGGTGGTGCAGCCGTGCGCGGCCGGGTACTCGGGGTGGTTGGGTGTGGGCACACGCGGTGTCCAAGCCGGGTCAATGGCGGCGATCGCGCTCAGCGGACGCCAGCGGTAATAGTGGTACTTGGTCTCGAAGCATGCGAGTGTGGCGTCGGCATGCGTGACCCACAGCAGCGCCATCAGGCGCGCGTTGTCCGCCAGCGTGGGCTGGCTGCGCGCGAAGCGGTTGAGGTTGCGCGTCCAGTAAGGCGGTGGCGGGTTGGTGTGGAAGCGCGCGTCCTCGTCCTCCCGCGCGCTGGCCGGCGCGCCCGTGCCGCCGCGCATGCGCGTCTCGGCCAGGTCGGCGGCATAGCTTGCGCTGTCCAGCGCCGGCGGCGGTGCGCTGCGCACCTGTGCCAGGCTGTCGAGCACGAAGGGCCGTACCTTGGGCAAAGTCTGGTTGATGGGGTCGGTGCCGCGGAAGGCACCAGGCGTGATGCCGGGCACCGTCGGCGTGACGCCGGTCCAGCGGCCATCGTCGGCACGCTGAGTGAGCACACGCGCGGCCTGCTCGGCGCCGATGCGCAGGCCCTCGTTGCGAGCCGCCCCGAGGGGCAGCGCCGTGAGTGCCGTGTCGTAGGCAGCCTGGTAGGACGCGCTGCGCTGTGGGAACAGTGCCTTCAGCACCGTATAACCGGCCGCATGTGCGGCCGCTTCGTGGACGGCCGCCGGTGCGGCGACTATCGCCCGGTGGATCGCCAAGTGGAGCGTGGCCATGTCCAGGCCGTAGATCGGGCGCCGCTCCTCGGGCGTCCCGGCCAGCGACGGCGGCTGGTTGATCGTTGCAGCGCCGCGCTCGCCCCACAGTGAGACGGCATTGACGCCGCGGTCGGCGATGCGCACCGGCGGCTGCTCTGTGTCGGTGGCGCAACCTGCGACGGCAGCCAACAGGCAACACGAGGCCAGGGCCACGGCGATCGTCTGATGATTCATTTCACTCTCCTCGGAACCGGCAGCCGCGAATTGCAGCGCCTCGTACTCGGAATCAACGCAGTGGCGCTGCAAAACACGACATCGGGGTTGCAATCAGCCTTGCATCGACGCCTGAGCTGCGCGATGCTCGCGCCCAGGAGGGCGGGTGCATGGCAACAATCGAAGAACTGGCTGCCGCCACACAGCAAGGTGATGCCGCCGCGAGATCGGCGCTGTTCGCCGCCCTGTACGACGAATTGCACCGCCTGGCGCGTCGCGAGGTGTACAAGAGCGGCGGAGCGCTGACGCTCGGCGCGACGACCCTGCTGCACGAGGCCTACATCAGCCTGGCCGGCGCCGACGGCGCAGCCTTTCCGGACAAGGCCCGTTTCATGGCCTACGCGGCGCGAGCGATGCGCAACCTCGTCATCGACCATGTGCGCCGTCGCCAGGCCGGCAAGCGCGGCGCCGGCCTGGACTTCACCGAACTCGACACCACCATCGCAGAGCAGGTGGGCGACGCGGCACCGCTCGAATCGATCAGCGATGCGCTCGACGCGCTGGCGCAGGTCGAACCGCCGCTGGCCGAGGTGGTGGACCTGAAGTTCTTCTGCGGCCTGACCTTCGGCGAGATCGCCGCGCTCAGGGGCGTGTCCGAGCGCACGGTGCAGCGGGACTGGGAGAAGGCGCGTCTGTGGCTGCAGCATGCGTTGGCGTCGGATTGATCGTGGTTACGCGCGGTAGCGGTCGCGAGCTTGTCGTGTCTTGCCGCCGCTTTGCGTTGTTCCCAAGTGCCGCGCCCTGTAGGTCACAGGTGCTGGCGCACTTCGGGATCAGCACCATGGCTTTCGTCGCCATCACCTCTCTCGCGTCCGCCCTCGCCATGCTGGTCGCCACGGCGTGGGAAGTCGTTCGTCGCGCCTTTGGCCGCCGCTTCGGCCAGGGCGCCTGAACGCACGGGCCTCCTGCCATGCCTATCGACGCGCAACGCTGGCAGCGGCTGAGCCCTTGGCTCGACCAAGTGCTCGATCTGCCGACCGAGCAGCGCCAGGCCTGGCTGGACGATCTGGCCGCGCGCGACGCGGCGCTGGCAGCCGAGCTGATCGCATTCCTGGCCGGCGGTACAAGCGACAAGGCTGCGCGCATCCTGCAAGGCACGGCGCCGTCTGTCGCAATGCCCACGCTGGCCGGCCGGCGCATCGGCGCCTACACGCTGCTTGAGCCCCTGGGCGAGGGCGGCATGGGCACGGTCTGGCTGGCCGAACGCAGCGACGGCCGCTTCGAGGGCCGGGCAGCGGTCAAGCTGCTGCATGCGGGTCTCGTACAGCGCACACTGGCCGAGCGCTTCCGGCGCGAGGGCGCAATCCTCGCGCGCTTGGCGCACGCGCACATTGCGCGCTTGGTTGACGCCGGCCTGACCGACGACGGCCAGCCCTATCTCGTGCTCGAACACGTGGCGGGTGAGCGCATCGATCGCTGGTGCGATGCGCGGCGGCTCGACCTGCGCGCGCGCCTGAAGCTCTTCGACCAGGTGCTGCAGGCCGTGCAGCACGCCCACATGCAGCTGGTGGTGCACCGCGACCTGAAGCCAGCCAACGTGCTGGTTGATGGCGACGGCCGTGTGAAGCTGCTGGACTTCGGCATCGCCAAGCTGCTGCTTGCCGAAGACGCCGCCGGTGAAGCCACCGAGCTCACCCGAGACAGCGGCCGCGTGCTCACGCCTCAATACGCTGCGCCTGAGCAAACACGCGGCGACGCGGTGACCACGGCCACCGACGTGTATTCGCTCGGCTTGCTGCTGTACGTGTTGCTCGCGGGGCAGCATCCGCGCGTCGATGCCGAGGGCAAGCTCTCGCCGTTGGCCGGCGAGCCGCCACCGGCGAGCCTCGTCGTCGTCGACCCAAGCCGTCGCAGCAACCAGGAACTGCAGGCTGCTGCCGCGTCGCGTGACTGCACGACCGCGCGGCTTGCGCACGCACTCGCAGGCGACCTGGACAACATCCTGGCCAAGGCGTTGCGCGTCGAGCCGGGCGAGCGTTACGCCAC
>JANNWF010000547.1:0-17001 GCA_031408455.1 Pseudoxanthomonas sp.
CGGTCGTCTTGGCGACCGGCGCGTGCCTTGTTTGCTGCGGGATGGATCTTGCCCGGGAAGGAAAACAACATGTCGCGCAGTTTGTTGACCCTGATCGCCCTGCTCTTCTTGAGCGGCTGCAAGGAACGCCTTATGTCGGCAGAGTGCAAGGCCGTGCTCGAGACGTCGCCGCCAACGCTGTGGACGCTTGAGAGCAGCAGCAAGGTCGGCAGCAATGGCGCGCGCTACTGGACCGTCAGCAAGTACAACCCTAGCCATCTGCCGCTGCTCTTGGATGTCAGCACAGACACCAGCGGGCTTGCCACGGCACCCTTGGTGGAGATCGAACCCAGTGGTCGCGAGGTGATCTTTGCTGGGACGACGAATGCCAAGGTCACCTCACTTGAATTTGCCTTGCCACGGCTTGCGTTCACCCGAACGGTGCCCGCCGTCGGCAAAGAAAGGTCGCCAATCACCTTGTTGTTTCCCGTTGACCCGGAGATCGCCACGATTTCGCAAACGCCGCGGGACGGCGCTGGCTTCATGCGTGCACGTAGCCACACCGCGGCACGCGGTGGGCAATTCGAAGCCATCGACATCGATGCGCCCTTGGGCACACCCATTGTTGCGCCGGCCGATGGTCTGATCGCCCATGCCTTCGATCAAAGTCCAGACGTGCCCTGTGATTTTGCCTCGCACAGTGGTTACGCCAATACCCTGATGCTGGTCACCGATGACGACGTGACGATTACGCTTGGGCATCTCAAGCGTGACTCGATTCTCGTCGAGGCGGGCACCCGCGTTCGCCGCGGAGAACTCATTGCTCAGGTAGGGCATTCCGGCTCGGGTGACCGAGCGCACATTCATCTCGTCGCGATGGCGCTTGGTTCGAGTGGGGTCGACTCGATCCCGATCCGCTTTGCCGCATGCGCCGGCGCAGAGGATGTCTGGACACCACGTAACGGGCCTCCCTGTCGCTAGCGCAATCACCTTATTCCGTCTGCTCGTCGCACAGGTTCGCGGAATCTGCGCACTGAGCTCAAAAGAGTACCGCCCCATGTTCGTGTTCCCCAAGCGTTTGCCAGTCATCGTCGGCACCGAGCGCGCCGAGTGCGGTCTCGCCAGCCTTGCCATGGTCGTCTCGTTCCACGGACTAAGCGTCGACCTGCCATCGATGCGACGCATGTTTCCGCTGTCGTCAAAGGGCGCGACACTTGCCACCCTCGCAACAGTGGCAACCCGGCTGGGATTCCAGTCGCGCGCCTTGCGCCTGGAGCTGGGCGAGCTTTCGCAGCTGCAAACCCCGTGCGTGCTGCACTGGGACATGAATCACTTCGTGGTGTTGAAGGCGGTCGATGCGCGCCGGGTGACGATCCTCGATCCCGCCCGTGGCGAGCGCACGCTGAGCCTGAAAGAAGCCTCGCGACACTTCACCGGCGTCGCCCTTGAGCTGCAACCGGGTGCCGATTTTCGCCCAATGGAAGCGCGTCAGCGGGTGACTCTGCGGCAGCTGCTCGGGCAGGTGACCGGCCTGAAGCGTGCGCTGCTGACGATCTTCGGCCTGGCGTTGGTGCTGGAGCTGTTCGTGCTGGTCATGCCCTTCCACATGCAGTGGATGATCGATCATGCACTGGTCACCTCGGACCGCAGCTTGATCACCGTGCTCGGTCTGGCCTTTCTGATGCTGATCGCGTTCCAGGCCGGGGTATCGGCCGCGCGCAGTTGGGCCGTCGGTTATCTCGGCATCCACCTTAATCTGCAGTGGACGGCGAACGTGTTCGCCCACCTGTTGCGGCTGCCGATCGACTATTTCGAGAAGCGCCATCTTGGCGACGTGGTCTCACGTTTCGGCTCGCTGCAGGCGATTCAACGCGCCCTAACTACCAGCTTCGTCGAGGCGCTGCTCGACGGTCTGCTTGGTGTGATCACCTTGGTAGTGATGTGGCTGTATGCGCCGATGCTGGCCGCGGTGGCCGTTGCTGCAGTGCTGCTGTACCTCGGATTGCGGCTGGCGCTGTATGCGCCGCTGCGCGAGGCCACCGAACAACAGATCGTGTGCGGCGCCAAGGCGCAAAGTCATCTGCTGGAGTCAATACGCGGCGTGCAGACCATCAAGCTGGCGGACCGCGAGGCGGATCGCCGCAGTCGATTTCTGAATCTGAATGTGGATACCGCGAACCGTGATTTTTCGCTGGTGCGGTTGGGCGTTGGGTTTGGCGCCGCCAACCGCCTGCTGTTCGGGTCCGAACGCATCATCGTGATTTGGTTGGGGGCGTTGGCCGTGCTGGACGCGACATTCTCGGTCGGCATGTTGGTCGCATTTCTGGCCTACAAGGATCAGTTCACAGGTCGTACGGCCGCACTGATCGAAAAGCTCTTCGAGCTACGCATGCTGCGTTTGCACGGCGAACGTCTGGCGGATATCGCGCTGACCACGCCCGAGGCTGAGGAGTCTTGTCTGCGCGACAGCAGCAGTGCCGAATTGCGGCCCGTGCTGAGTGTGAAAGGCCTGAGCTATCGCTATGCCGAGGGTGAGCCTTGGGTCGTCAAGGATTTGGATCTCGAGATTGAGGAAGGCGAATCGGTCGCGGTGATTGGTGCCTCGGGTTGCGGCAAGACCACCCTGCTGAAACTGATGCTGGGCCTGCTCAAGCCCGGGCAGGGCGAAGTGCAGGTGGGTGGCCAACGGCTGGAGCAGGTCGGCATGCGTCGCTACCGCGGCATGCTCGGCGCGGTGATGCAGGAAGATCAGCTGTTCGCCGGTTCCTTGGCCGACAACATCGCCCTGTTTGACCCTGAAGCAGACCAGACGCGCATCGAGAATGCGGCCCGCATGGCCGCCGTGCACGAAGATATCGCGGCAATGCCGATGGGCTACAACACCTTGATCGGCGATATGGGCACGTCCCTCTCCGGTGGTCAAAAGCAACGTGTGCTGTTGGCGCGCGCGCTGTATCGCCAACCCAAGCTGCTGTTTCTGGACGAGGCCACTAGTCACCTCGATGTCGAGCGCGAACGCTTGGTCAACGATGCGGTGAAGCAGCTCAAGATCACCCGCGTGATCATCGCCCACCGCCCGGAGACCATTCACAGCGCCGATCGCGTGGTGGTCATGCACGGCGGTCGCATCGTGCAGACCTTCCGTCCGCGTGATTTGCTGCGGCCGACGGACGTTGGCCAGCATCCGCTGGCGCAGCAAACGGCGGTGGCGGCGTAGGCATGCTGAAGCGCGGCTGACAAAGCAGGCGCGAACGGGTCATCCCGTGATCCAGGCAGGAGCCTCTCGGACCGATGTAGTCGAGACGGCACTGCAGCCCGGCCGACCAAAATCCGTCAGGCTGCTGGTGTGGTGCTTCGTCATTCTCGGTCAGTACAAAGGATTGCGGCCCGAGCCAAGCAAGAGCGGCACCGCAGGAGCGCGGCCCTCCAATTTGACGCGACCCAATCCTCGGCGCGAAGCCGTACTTGGAGGGCGCTGCTCCTGCGGCGCCGCTCTTGAGCGTGCGCGGTGTCATTAGCTATCAGACTGGCACCAGCCTAGCCCGGACATTTCATGAGGGGACGCGGCTCTGGTTCGGCGGCTTCGCCATTACGCAGGGCATTCGCCCCCATGACCTTTCCGGCGATCGCTGCAATGGTCGCTCGCCAACGCGAGCCGCCATCGCTGCGCTCGGTCGTCGCCGCAGTGACCCATCATTCCCCTGCCATCGGGTTGCTTTGCGATGGCGCTTTTCGGCGAGGCCGGCCTACGCCCGCCAAGCACGCTTGCAATCCCTCACGCCTTGCGCTCGCCGAGGAGTCCTGCGTGATCATCTGCGCCCCTCAAGAAATGTTCGGGCTTGGCCCATCAAAGGCCGCAGGCCTCGCCCTCGAACATCGCAGCGTGTGCAAGCGTCGAGAATCTCGATGCACCTTCAAGTTGAGGGTCGCCAGCCGCAGGTTGCGATGTTTGCATGCGGCAAAAAGCAATCGGCCCCGGACTGGAGGGTCCGGGGCCGATTGCGTGGTCTTGAAGGGCGCGCGGTCAGTGCTGCGGATGCGCCGGATCGACCTCTGCGTCGGCGCTTTCGGCCTGACGCGCGCTGACGTCAAAGTGGAGTTCGACACCAGGGTTCTGCCAGAGCTGCAAGCGGGTCTGGGCGTCCAGCGTGGGTATTCCGACCTCCACACCCTGCAGGCCGCTCGCCAGCTTGAGCTGGGGTCCGTTGAGTTCGTCATTGCGCCAGTCAACCAGCACGCTGCTGCTGCCCTTGGCCAGAGACAGCCGCGTCAGCGGTCGCTGTTCGCCGATCAGGCGGACGACCAATTCGAAGCCAGCATGGCTGTCGCGTTCAATCG
This sequence comes from Pseudoxanthomonas sp., assembly GCA_031408455.1. Lineage (GTDB taxonomy): Bacteria > Pseudomonadota > Gammaproteobacteria > Xanthomonadales > Xanthomonadaceae > JANNWF01. The sequence goes on from JANNWF010000547.1 coordinate 4,318, forward strand.
ACAAGGCGATGCCTTGACGCTTGGCATCCATGGACTGCAGCTCCAGCAGCGGCCACGAGCGGCCCACGCTCACTTCGAGTGCACGCGTATCCAGCGCCAGGCGCAGGCTGCGGCCAGTGTCGGTGGTCTCCAGCAATGCGAATTCAGGCGGCAGCGGCAGACTGAGGGTCTGCAGCGCCTTGAGTAAGTGAGAGTGGCCACCGCCATCGAGCGGCGGCACCGCAGCCCACGGGCTCAAGCAATGCCAGTTGCTGGTCGCGGGGTAGGAAGTACAAATGCCCTTGTTGAGATTGGCACCCCAAAGCGCGCAACCGACCGGTGGGTAGTAGTGGGCAGGTCGGTCACATCGCCAATCGTCGCCGCGGGCGTCAGTCGCCGAAGCGGCCGCGAGGCCAAGCACGATCAGGGTGGAAGGCTGCAAGGACAGGTTGGACACGGCGCGACTCCGATGGGTGGGGGGTGAGAATGCGAACACTGCTTCTGCAGCCGTCCCGCATCTACTCGCAATGAGGCAGGTCAATCGATCAAGGAGCATTCAAATTCATCCCGAACAACCCTTGCGCGCGCGAACACTCGTCGACCGAGCGGCTCTCCGGCGCGGCGCAGGCCGCTTCCAGGGTCCGCGCCAGCAGGTCACGCACCGGTGCGGGTGCCTCCTCAAGCAAGGCTTTCGGAATGCCCATGAGAATCCGCAGGGCATCCTCTGCCCGCCCTCGTTCCAGCAGCGAGTCGGCCATGCCGGCGCGGAAGAAGGCCAGCGTTTGGCCGCTTTCCCCGAATACTCGAGGACCGGTCGCCAGCACTTCCTCGAACAGCCGATCCGAGCGAGGGTCAGTGGGAGCGCTGCGTGCCAGCGACAATGCAAGATTGTATTGCGCGCGCAACGTGGTTCCGTGTTCGGGGCCAAGCTGGCTGCGATACAGCTCTACGGCCTCCTCCATCACCGGCACCGCCTGGGCTGAGTCTTCGGCACTGTCCAGCGCGTTCGCCAAGGTGTTGAGGGCGGCGGCGTAAACCGGAACCTCCCGCCCATACATTTTGACGATGGCTTCAACGGCGCGCCTGGCCTCACTGATTGCCGCTTCTGTGCGGCCCAATCTGCGTAGAACTTCGACCCGTCGCAGGCGGGCGCGAGTCAGGTTCGGATGTCCGGGCGGATGCAGGACCGATTGTTCCGCTAGCAGCGCGTCCAGTGTGTCGAGCGCCCGCTCGTCCTGCCCCTGCAGGCGTTGCAGATAGGCCAACTCCAGTTTGGCGTGAAATCGCCAGACCGGGTCAGTGCTGCTCGCGAGCGCCGCACGGTAGTCGGGCTCGGCGTCAGCAAAGCGGCGCTCGAACACCGCTAGGTTGCCACGCACCACGCGCAGTTCGGCGGTCTCCGCACCTCCGAGTGCCAGATAGTCGCGCAGTGCCGCATGGGCAGGTTGCAGACGATCGCCGATCATGTCAGCGCGAGCCTTGAGCAGTCGTAGTGCCTGCGCTTCGGCCAACGTCGCGCCGCCTGTGTCCAGCGCTTGAGAGGCCAAGCCAGCGGCGTTCTCGGACAGGCCGAGGCCGAGCTCGACATCGGCGATTACCGTCGCCAAGCTGGCAAACCATTCGGGCTGGCTGGCACGCAGGTTGTCGAGGTCGGCTCGCGCCGCCACCATCACTTGACGCGCCGACAAGTCAGCGCCAGCACTGCGTGCGGGGTCGGCCGCATAAAAGGCCGACTTGAGGAAATCGATGGCCTGTTCAGCGCGGTCGCGTTCTCGACGCACTTCGATGGTCTGCTGCAACACCAAAGCGGCCAGTATCAGTGCGGCGATGCTGCCCGCCGCCACCGCTGCCACGGCAATCCGATGACGGCCGACGAACTTGCGCAAGCGGTACCAATGATGACCGCTTCGCGCCGCCACCGGGCGCAGGTCGAGAAAGGCCTCGACATCGGCATCGAACTGCTCCAGCGTTGCGTAGCGCTCGCTTACGCCCTTGCGCAGGGCTCGCTCGACAATCGAATCGAGATCGCCGCGCAGGCATCGCGCCAGCGCCTGCGACTGGGAAAAGCCGCGCGCGATCGCCACGCCGGGATCGGCTTGGCCAGCGCGGCGGCTCGGCAGCTCGGGCGGGGTGTGCAGGATCAGACGTTCGATTTGACCCGGGCTGAGAGATTCGAACGCGAACGGCGACGAACCTGCCAGCAGCTCGTAGAGCAACACGCCTAGCGCGTAGACGTCGCAGCCCACCGTCACTGGTTCGCCTCGCCACTGCTCGGGCGCCGCATGCGAGAGCGTGAAGTAGCGCTCGGCCGTGCCGGTGACCTGCTCGTTGGCCGCATCGAGCGGTTTGGCGATTCCGAAGTCGAGCAGTTTTGCCTGCCCTTGGGCATCCACAAGAATGTTCGAAGGCTTGAGGTCGCGGTGCACGATCAGGTTGCGATGCGCGTGCGAGCACGCGGCCAGCACCTGCCGAAACAGTCGCAGGCGCGCGTCCAGACCCAGTGCGTGAACATCGCAGTAGCGGGTGATCGGTTCGCCGCGCACGCGCTCCATCGCGACCCATGGCGTGCCGTCCTCGGCGCTGCCGGCGTCGAGCAGGCGGCAGATGCCGGGATGGTCAAGCGCGGCCAGCATGCGGCGCTCGCTCGAGAACCGCCGCAGCAAGGCGGGGTTGACCATGTGCCGGCTGACGAGTTTGACCGCGACTTCCTGCTCAAACTCACCATCCATGCGGCGCGCGGCATGCACGCGCCCCATGCCACCGCGGCCAATTTCCTCTTGCAGCGAGTAACGGCCAAGCTCTTGGCCGGTGTAGTCGATCTCTTCGAAAGCGTCATCGAGATCGCCGGTGAGCCGATCGATCGCCGATACAGTACGCGCGTGCTTCAGTTGCAAATCGCGCGCAATCAAGCGCTCCAGCTCTATGCGCAGCCCAGTGTCGGGGCCGGTCTGAGCGGCGATGTAGTGACCGCGCTCCTCGATCGGCAGTTCCACCGCGACGTTGAAGAGCTGCAAGAGTCGCTTCAGTCGATCCGGGTCACGGGTGACTGCAGTCACGCCCACCTCATCACGGCGGCCTCATCAGCGCGGCCTCATCAGCGCGGCGCGTCCGGGATGTCCAGCCGATCCGCCAGCCAAGTGCGTGCAAAGCGCCACTGGCGACCGACCGTGGCGGTGGACGAACTCATCACGTTGGCGATCTGTTCGACCGAAAGCCCCGAAAACAGGCGCAGCTCGACGACGCGGGCGCAGTCCGGGTCCGACGCAGAAAGCTCAGTCAACGCTTGGTCAACGGCCAGCCAGTCGACCATGTCCGGTTGCGTCGGTAATTCGCCGAGTGCGACGTCCTCCAGCTGCACGAAGGGTAGACCACCACCACGCTTCTCGGCATTGCGCTCCCGCAGATAGTCCACCACGACCCGACGAATGACGGTCGCGGCAATCGCGAAAAAATGATCGCGGTTCTTCCAGTCCACCGATTTCTGCGGGGCCAGACGCTCGTAGGCCTCATGTGCCAGCTCCGTGGCGCTTAGCGTGAGCACGCGCGCATTGCGACGGACCTGGGCGCGTGCCATGTTGCGCAGCACGGGATAAATGCTCTGCACCAACCTGTCTTCAGCCGTCCGGTCGCCGCGTCGCCAGTCAGACAGAAGCGCGGTGATGGCAGCTTCGCGCTGACAGGGAAGTTCGTCGACCACAGCCGCTGCAACGTCAGGAGAATCGGGTGCCAAGAATAACATCAGGTTGCCTCTCGGTTCAGAATTGACCGCCGGAAAGCGGCTGGGCGGAGTGCACTGGGATTACTCGCAATCACAAGGCGGCGTCGATCACGCTCCCGCACGTCGCCGCTTAGCCGTGCACCGCTGTTGGCGCATAGACCACGTCCAACATCACCTGATCGGCCGGGGGACGCTCACCGCCATGGCCAACTCGCCGCGTTTCAACGCAAGGCGCAAGCAACTCAGAGTTCAGCGTGTGGAAGCAAACCTAAAAACAATGGTTTGGGTCATGTTCGACGGCAGCGGCGGACGCCGCGAATGAACTGGCCTCACGCCTAGGCCCGCGGGGTTGCCGCCGTCGGCCGGCTTCGCTGCCGCGCCATCGCTGCGCTCGTTCCTACAGACTCGCCAGCGTCAATCGCGAAAACTCGCGCACTACTTCGAGGCCGCTGGCAGGTGGCGTCGCGCCATCGCCCTTGAAGCGGGCACGCAGCCCATCAGCAATCGCGCGCACCTTGGGTCCGTTCTCAGCCTTGGTGGCAGCAAACGTCGCTTCACCCAGCTCCGAGCAAAAACGGTGCAGTTCGAAAAAATAACGCACCTGGCCATCGCTCAGAAAGCCGACGCAGGGCATCGCGGATTCTTCGGCGCGCAGGTCGCGGCCGCTGCGCATTTCGCGCTCCTGACACAGGCGGCTGGCGCTTTCGGCCAACCAAGGAAATGCCTCGGCGACATTGGCGGTGTCGAGGTCGGAGGCGATCTGGGCCAGCTCAACCGCGCGCTGGATGTCGGCGTCGTCGCGCCAACCCGGAACTGACTGATCGAGATACGCGCCAATCCGCGGTGCCAAAGCGCCGCCGGTGGTGGCGACTTCAGCCGTGTTGTAGCTGGCTGGCGTGGCACCAGGGCGGGCGTCGAAGGTCGAGCCGGCGATCATCAGCTCGAGATCCAGATACAAGCCGCGATCGCGTTCCCGATCAAAGCCGCAGACATCGAGGATTCGAAACGTCTCGGCGATGCTGGCAGCTTCGTTGTTGCCGACCGGCCGCGCGAAGTCGACCACTTCGCGCTGACGCAGATCGTGGCAAGTGGCAAACAATTGCAGCGCCACCCAATCCTCACCGGCCATCGCTTGCAGGCCGACATGCTTCATCAGTCGGCCGATGCGGCCGTCGAGAATCTCCAGCGCGTGATTTTCGTTGTGGTAGTGATGAAAATCCTCACCCCAGCTACCGTGGCGGCTGCCAAAGCGCGCCAGACTCAAGGTCAGCGCGTCGGCGGCACGGCCAATCATCGGCGCGAGTTTGGAGCCAAAGGCAGCCAACAACATCGCGTGCCGTTGGGTCAGCAATTGCACCACGTCGGGGCGATGACGAATAAGTACGGCGCGGCCGCTGAATGCGTCCGGCAGTTCTGCCTCCACGGCGTCGGGTCCATAGTCGCTGGTTAGGCGCAGAATCACGTCAACAAACGCTCCGGGGCAGACGGTGGCAGCCCGTGGGCGCGAGTATACGGCGCGCCGCGTGTAGCGCCAGCGGGAGCTACAACCAGCCGCGCGCCGCCAACGATACCGGTGCGCCATCGCCGACCACGAAGTGATCCAGAACGCGAACATCCACCAAGGCCAATGCGTCGCGCAGGCGCAGGGTGATCTGGCGGTCGGCCGCACTCGGTTCGGCGACTCCGCTGGGGTGGTTATGGCCAAAAATGACCGCCGCCGCGTTGTGCCCAAGACAGCGACGAACCACCTCGCGCGGATGCACTTCGGCACCATCGATACTGCCGCGGAACAGCTCTTCAAACGCGATCATGCGGTGCCGGGTGTCGAGAAACATACAAGCGAAGACCTCATGCGGCTGATCGCGCAGGCGATGGCGAAACAAGCTGCCGGCGTCGGCAGGATCATGCACCGCACTGCCACGTTGCAACGCCTCGCCGATGTGGCGGCTGCCGATTTCCAAAGCGGCCAACAAACGGCATGCAGTGGCGGGACCAATGCCAGGCGCAGTCTGCAAATGCTTCGGCCCCAACGATAGCAGGGCGCGCAGCGAACCGTAGCGAGTCAGCAAGGCGCGACCGCGGCAGACAGCGTCTTCACCGCGACCACCGGAGCCTATAAAGACCGCCAGCAATTCGGCGTCCGACAGTGCGCTGCTGCCATGCCGCAGCAGCTTTTCGCGCGGACGTTCTTCGGTTGGCCAATCGCGAATGCTCATGCTGGAAAGCATGGTCACAAGCAAAGACGGGCGCCGTCGGAGCAAATAGGCCCATCGGGTAAGATAAAGGCCATCTGGCGTGTAGGAGTTTTTCCCGTGTCGCAAGCCCTGCTTCCTGCGCGCATCGTGCTTGGCGTCAGCGGCGGCATTGCTGCCTACAAGGCGGCAGAGCTGGTGCGTGGGCTGCGTCAACGCGGTGCCGACGTGCAGGTTGTGATGACCCGCGGTGCCAGTCGCTTCATTACAGCAACGACGTTGCAGGCATTGTCGGGGCGGCCGGTCAGATCGTCATTGTGGGATGCCGCTGCCGAAGCGGCGATGGGCCACATTGAGTTGGCCCGCTGGGCCGATGCCATCGTCATTGCTCCGGCCAGCGCCGATACGCTTGCCCGTCTCGCGCAAGGTCGCGCCGATGATTTGCTGACGACGCTGTGTCTGGCGTCGAGTGCGCCGCTGTGGCTGGCACCAGCGATGAACCAGCAGATGTGGGCGCATCCGGCCACCCAAGCCAATCTGGCTATGTTGGCGGCGCGCGGTGCACGAATGATCGGCCCGGCGAGTGGCGATCAAGCCTGTGGTGACGTTGGCTTGGGCCGTATGAGCGAGCCCGCCGAAATCATTCATGAATTGCTGGCGCCGCCGGTGAGTAGTGTGCTCGCGGGCCGGCGGGTGTTGATCAATGCGGGGCCTACTCTGGAAGACATCGATCCGGTACGTTTTCTTGGCAATCGCAGTTCGGGTCGAATGGGCTTTGCGGTGGCCGAGGCAGCGTGTGCGGCCGGTGCCGAAGTACACCTGATTGCGGGGCCGGTGAACCTGGCCACACCCAGCGGTGTTCGGCGCACCGATGTACGTAGCGCGCTGGAAATGCGTGCGGCGGTTCAAGCATCGCTCACCGGCGTCGACGTGTTCATCGCCGCCGCCGCGATTGCTGACTATCGCCCTGCTGAAGTGCTGACGTGCAAGCGGAAGAAATCGACCGAAGGATGGGATCTCGCCTTGGTCGCCAATCCCGATATCGTCGCCGAAGTCGCTGCCAGCGAGAACAAGCCCTTTGTGGTTGGCTTCGCCGCCGAAACCAACGATGTCGAGGCCCATGCGCGCGGCAAGTTGGCGCGCAAGCGGCTGGACATGATTGCAGCCAATCTAGTGGGCTGCGCCGGTCGTGGGTTCGAATCTGAAGACAATGCGCTGACAGTTTTTTGGCCGGGCGGTAGCGAAGAGATTACGCTGTGCGACAAGCGTGTCGCCGCCGCTCGCTTGGTAGTGCTGATCGCCCAGCGTTTGGCCGCGAGGGCATGAGCAAGGCTTCATCAGTGGGCATCGACGTGCGGATTCTTGATGCACGCTTGGGCGTGCTTTTCGAGTTGCCTGCGTACGCGACTGCCTCGTCTGCCGGGATGGACCTTCGCGCCATGATCGACGAGCCACGCACGCTCGCCGGTGGTGAAACAGCGCTGCTGCCTTCGGGTTTGGCCATTCATATCGGCGACCCTGAATTCTGTGCGGTGGTGCTGCCGCGTTCCGGGCTCGGTCACAAGCATGGGCTGGTGTTGGGTAACTTGGTTGGGCTAATCGATGCCGACTACCAAGGACCTCTGATGATTAGTGTGTGGAACCGAAGTGAAGAGGCCTATACCATCGCGCCAGGGGATCGCATCGCGCAGCTGGTATTTTTGCCGGTCGCGCGTGCACACCTGCGTCCGGTGGCGTCCTTCATTGAGACCGATCGCGGCACCGGTGGCTTCGGCCACACGGGTTCGCGCTAGCGCCACCCGACTGGATCGCTTTCCGCATGGCCAAACGCAAACCCGAGCCAAAAGCTGGCATCCCCATTGACCCTGCCCTGCGCAAGCTGCTCACGCAGCTGTTCGCGTTGTTGGCCTTTGTCATCGGCGCCTATCTGTTTTGGCAAGGAGCGCAAAGCTGGGCAGGAATGCGTGGCGGTGACGAGGCATTGGCCGCGCGGGATCGGTTGGCCGTCGACTTGGCCAAGCAATTGGATAGCGTGCGCGAGCGCTTTGCGGGAGTGGCCGCCGACCCGAAGACACTTGCGGATGTGGCAGCCGGCGTACCTGCGGATGCAACCAAGCGGATTTCGGCGGGCTGGAGCGAACTCGCCGGGACCAAAGTGTTTACCGCGAATCTGGACGAAGCATTCGCCGATCCGCAATCGGTCGGCTGGGGACGAATGGCGGTGCTCAGCAGCAGTTTGGTATCACCCAAGCCCACCCTTGGATTGGTGGGGCATGGCGACAATCTGGCGATTGGAATTGCTACCCCGTTGCTACAAGACAGCGTGCTGGGAGTGCTCTATGGCGAGCTGCCGCTGCGCATGGTGACCCAGCCGCTTGAGGCGGCGGCTGCAGGCGGTGGATTGCTTCAAATCGCTAGCGGTTCGACGATTGTCGCTGAGTATGGCGACACGTCTCTGCGATCCTTGGCGGTGCCGGTACCGGTCGGCGACTCCATCTTTCGCATCACCGCGGCCAAGCCGGCGGGCAGCAGCGAGATGCTGGACTTGCTCAAGCCATTCGCTTTAGGGCTGATGGCATGGGTGCTGGGCGGCGTGCTGATTGGGCGATCGCGGCGCTCGTCGGCGACAGGGGACGAGGGCGACAGCAAGACCTTTGCCGAAGTGCTGGCTGCAGAATCAGGACCCCTTGTCAGTGCTGCGCCGTCCAAGTCAGCGAAGGCAGAGCGGGGCCCCGCGCGCATAGATCGCAGCATTTTTCGTGCTTATGACATTCGCGGCGTGCTCGGTTCGACACTGGACGAAGGTGTGGCCAAAGTCATTGGCCAAGCCGTCGGCAGCACGCTGACCGAGCGGGGGCTGCGCGAAATCGTGGTCGGGCGCGATGGCCGATTGTCGGGTCCGTCCTTGTCAGCGGCGTTGATTGAGGGTCTGCGCCTGTCCGGTTGCGACGTCATCGACATCGGCATGGCACCCACGCCGGTCATCTATTTTGCGACTCACCACTTGAACACCGGCAGTTGCATCGCGGTCACGGGTAGCCACAATCCGCCGGACTACAACGGCTTCAAAATCATGATCGGCGGCGATACCTTGTCGGGCGATGCGATTCAAGCGCTGTACACGCGAATCTCCGAAAACGATCTGCGTGATGGCGGCGGCGGCGGATTGCAGTCGATGGACATAGGCCCCGATTATCTGTCGCGAATCGCCTCAGACATCCAATTGGAGCGGCAGATCAAGATTGTCATCGATGCCGGCAACGGCGTCGCTGGTGCAATCGCCCCGCAGGTTTTGGAATCGGTTGGCTGCGTTGTGGAAGAGCTGTATTGCGAAGTCGACGGCAATTTCCCCAACCACCACCCCGATCCGGGCGATCCAGAAAACCTGCACGACCTGATAACCGCCGTGAAGCGAACCGGTGCCGAGCTCGGCATCGCCTTCGATGGCGATGGCGACCGTTTGGGCGTGGTGACTCGCACCGGCGAAGTTATTTATCCCGACCGCGTGCTGATGTTATTTGCCCAAGACGTACTTAGCCGCAATCCCGGTGCCAGCATCATCTATGACGTCAAATGCACTGGCCAGTTAGCCACTCAGGTGTTGCGTTTTGGGGGCAGCCCGATCATGTGGAAGACGGGACACTCGCTGATCAAGGCAAAGATGCGTGAGACCGATGCTGAGCTTGCAGGTGAGATGAGCGGGCACTTTTTCTTCCGCGAGCGCTGGTACGGGTTTGACGACGGCATATACGCCGCCGCCCGCCTGCTCGAAATCATCGCCTCTGACGGTCGCGAGCCTGAAGAAATCTTTGCCGAGCTACCGAAGGGCGTGTCGACCCCTGAGCTCAAGGTGCAAATGGTCGAAGGCGAGCACTACGCGTTCATGGATACGTTCCGCGAGCGAGCGCGCTTTGATGGCGCCAAGATCGCCACCATCGATGGCATTCGCGCGGACTGGAGTGACGGCTGGGGCTTGGTGCGTTGTTCCAACACCACGCCAACGCTGGTGCTTCGTTTCGACGCTGATTCCAGCGCCGCCTTGCTGCGCATCCAGGAGGCCTTCCGCACTCAACTCCTGGCAGTCAGGCCGGATCTCAAGTTGCCGTTTTAGCGGCCCCTGCGGGGGTTAGCGACTCATGACGGTGGGTGCCACAACCACCACGGCAACAACTTGGTGTTCGCTTTGCGCAAGTTGAACCCCAATCACCGCCCCAACTGAGCGCAGGGAGATGATCGATCCCATTCTCAAAAGGTGATTACTTCGCTTTGGATTTCTCTGTCGAAGCCGCCTCTTGGGCTGCCTTCAGTCGACGATAGCGTGCAATCGTCTCGTCGTACTCTTTCTGCAGCACGCTTTGCTCTGCCTCGCGCTTGCGCAAGTAGTCCGCTTGCTCGGCGACTTGCTTGCGGGATATCACAATCTGCGACTTGACGCTTTCGCTGATTGGCTTGCCTCCTCTCTCAAGGGCGGCGGCATGCGCCAACATCTCTGCCAAGCTGTTCTCCTGGCTGCGAATCCCTACCGTTGCGGATTCGATACTTTGTTTGACGAGGTCAAAGCGCTCGTCATAAGCCCTCGTCAAATCAGCTTCTTTTTCGTAAGACGAAAGCAAAATTGAGTCCATGTGCTCTTCGGCCTCGCGCGCCTTGCGTTTGGCCGCTTCGGTCTTGGCTGCGGCATCGACACTAGCTTGCTCTTCAGGCGTCATTGCGCGAGTGACGCTGCCCACGGTGCGGCCCTGGCTGTTCAATTCATCGCGGGCCTTGCCTGCCTCCGACGGCGGCACGGTATCGCTGTAATGCACCTTGCCATCCTTGTCGACCCAGCGGTATAGCTTCTGCGCGTCCGCAGAGGGCACCAGCAGGAGGCTAGCGATGATGAGAGTCAGAGCACAGATTGGCTTGTTCATTCGTATTCTCCAGTGGCACCGACAGCGCCAAAGCGTTGGCGGTAATCGCTAAGACGTGCGTGCTGCGGGGCGAGTTCCGGGTGCTGGTCAGTATAGGCCAGCAGTTCGTTCAGCCGAGCAATCGCGATGACTCGCAAACCGAATTCAGCGGCAACCTCGGTCGTGGCTGATTGCTCGCCCGCGCCGCGCTCTTGGCGGTCCAATGCCACCAGCACGCCGGCGACTTCCGCACCGGCTTGGCGGATGAGTTCGACCGATTCGCGAACCGCAGTACCGGCGGTGATGACGTCGTCAACAATGAGAACGCGCCCGCGCAGCGGAGCGCCAATCAGACTACCGCCTTCGCCGTGGGTCTTTGCCTCTTTGCGGTTGAACGCAAGCGGCAGATCACGACCGCGCTGCGCCAGTGCCACGGCAACCGCCGTTGCCAAGGGGATTCCCTTGTAGGCCGGACCAAACAGCATGTCGTAGGCAAGGCCATCGGCCGCAAGTGCATCGACATAACATTCGGCGAGTTCAGCGATTGCCGAACCCGAATCAAAGCGGCCAGCATTGAAGAAATAGGGCGAGATCCGGCCCGACTTCAGGGTGAACTCGCCAAAGCGCAGCACCTCACAGCGCAACGCGAGTTGCAGGAATCGGCTTTGATAGGGCTGCACGTTGGTACCCAGCAAAGGAGGAGCGCTATTTTGCCCGCAATTTTGCTGGCGCTTGGGGTAGGCTGCCGACCGGCGTTTAGCGCAGCGCAATCCTCGTGAGAATCATCAGTTTCAACGCCAACGGCATTCGCTCGGCGGCCAGCAAGGGCTTCTTCGATTGGTTCGCGCAGCAGGACGCCGATTTGCTGTGTTTGCAAGAAACCAAGGCGCAAGCCGAGCAGCTCGCCGACCCGGTATTCCATCCGCCGGGCTATCACGTGCGCTTCAAAGATGCCTCAACCAAGAAAGGTTACAGCGGCGTGGCCATCTACAGCCGCAACGCGCCGGATGCCGTCCTCACCGGACTGGGCTGGCCGGCGTTTGATGACGAAGGTCGCTACCTTGAGGCGCGTTTCGGCAACTTGAGCGTAGTCTCCTTGTACCTGCCGTCGGGCTCATCCGGCGACCTGCGCCAAGGCTTCAAGTTCGACTGCATGCAACGGCTCGCCGCGATCTTTGCCGACTGGCGCGCCAGTGGCCGCGAGTACGTGATCTGCGGCGATTGGAACATCGTGCACACCCGCCAGGACATCAAGAACTGGAGTTCCAATCAAAAGCAGTCGGGCTGCTTACCGGCCGAGAGAGCGTGGCTGAACACGTTGTTGGTCGATGCTGGCTGGATCGACAGTTTCCGCGCCTTGCGTCCCGACGCTGTGGCCTACACGTGGTGGTCCAATCGAGGCGCGGCGCGTGCCAACGATGTGGGCTGGCGGATCGACTATCAAATCGTCACGCCCGGCTTAGGCGAGCGACTGCGGGATTGTGCGATTGCGCGCGAGCCGAGATTTTCTGACCATGCGCCCTTTCGCGTCGATTATCAGGACTGATTAGACTTCGGCGCGTCAGCGTTGACTGCGCTGAGTAGCGTTTCATCGACCAGGCCTGCGCGCATCATCAACGCAAACACGGCGATGCCAGGAAGCGCAGCAACGGTGGTCAACAAGTAGAAGTCGACATAGCCGAGTGTCTCGATCAGCGCACCTGCGGTGGTGCCGGTGAGGAGACGGCCGACTACCGACGCGGCTGCCGACAGCAGCGCGAACTGGGTGGCGGTGAAGGACAAATTGCATAGCGCCGACAAATACGCGACCACCACCACGCCGCCGATGCCGCTGGCGATGTTTTCAAATGCAATGGCAAAAGCCAGCATCGCGTTGCTGTGACCTAGCTGGGCCAACAGTGCGAAT
>JANNWF010000548.1:0-8545 GCA_031408455.1 Pseudoxanthomonas sp.
GCGAGCAGGGCTGCCAGTCGCTGGCCCACGCCACAACCAGAAAACGATCGCTGTAAGCGCCAGCAGCACAACAATGCCAGGCACGCTGCGCCGCCAGCCACCGCCGGCATCAAGCCGGCGGTGGCTGCGGACGCCATCCCCAATATCTGGCGACGATTCGCCGGGAACGTGCGGCTGCCCGGTCACGATGGTCCGATCACGATAGCGTGATCACGATCTGCCGCGCGTCAGCTAGGGGCTCGGCGGACTGAACACCGATAGTGACCAGCCCATACGTTCATGGCCAAAGTTAGCCCAGATCGGACTCTTGCCGTCGGCATAACTGGTGTAGCGCGGCGCCCCGGTTCCCGTGCTACCGCCCCACAGGCCGGCCGAGACGGTGCCCCCGGTGTACGTGGGGTGGACGTCATCGGACTGGATGTAGTCATAGCTGCTGCTGCTGGTCACCTGCTTGAGGTTGGCATCGCGAATGGTCGGACGTAGTGTCGCGGTGATGCGGGTGACGTAGCTGCTTTCGCTCTCGCCGGCGACGTACTTGAGCGCCTCCGAGTCGACCTTGCCATCACCATTGCTGTCGTAATCCGCCCCCATGTATTCGCCGAAGCTGTCCGCGCAGCGGAAGCCCTTGATCCTGGCGTACTCGCACATCCAGTAGTTCATTTTGGCCAAAGCCGGCAGAAAGCGATCCCGCATATTGACCGTCGCCCCGGTCGTCGCATCGCGGCAGGAACTCTGCACGTTGTCGGCGTTGTATCCGGGGTAATGCAGATTGGCGATGATCTTCAGCCGGGTATTCGGGTGAGCGTTAGCGTTGATGTAATCCATCGCGCTGGCAACGTAGGTCTTGCAGTTGTTCAAGGCGGTGTCGAGGCCGCTGTAGTTACAAGTGCCGGTCTGCGACTTGAAGGCCGAACGCGCCTGCAAACCGTCATTGCCGCACATCTCGAACGTCACCACGCGAGTCGTGCTCGCCTGCATGTAGGAGCGCTCGTTGACGATCTTGTTCTGGTAGACGTCCGAGGCCACGGCCCCTGACTTGGCTCGACGGATGCTCTCGATATCGGCACTCCATGTCGCCGACAGATACTCGGCATCGACGGTGGGCGCCGAGTATCGCGCCGCATTGCTGGTTGAGCCGTTATAGCCGGCGTAGATCGAGTCGCCGTACGCCACGATGCGGTACTTTGCGGTGGTGCCGGCACGGTCAACCGTCCAAGACACGTTTTGATTGAGCGTACTGCTCATGGCCGATGAACTGGCCACAAGTGCCACGGCAACGGAAAGCAGCCGCAAGCGGCCGCCGATTGAGCGGATATCCATGTTTCCCCTCCCCAGGATGGATGTGAACCGGCACGCGTCGCGTGTCGGCAGTTGGTGTTACCCCCAGACAGCCGAAGAGCCCGCAATCGGGCCCTTCGTTTTCCCCATCCATACGCTAGCGTCCGGCGTCGCCCGCTGTCACGACGCATCGCACCATACTCGTGCGAATGGCCGCCGCCGTTCGCCATTCGCCGTTCGCCGTTCGCAAACAGTGTCACTACCGGGCAGCTAATAGCCTGACTGGCTCTGCAAACCGATGACCACATTCAGCCCCATCGCCCAATCCTTCAGCGCGCGTCGCTTGACTATCGGTCTAACTTTTCCCGGCTGCCAATCACACTGACTTCAGCAGGTCCGGGTGCCGGTTGAAGACCTGAGTGCGCCAATCCGCATGAGTGCGGTCGATCTCCTCGACGGCGAGATTGGGCAAATAGCCGCAGGCGCGACTGCGCCCGGTTTGCTTGGCCAGATACAACGCGCGGTCGGCGACGCCAAGCACGAAGTCGATGCTGAACAACTCGCCACGCTCACGATAGAAAGGATAGACCGACCATCCCACTGAAGCCGTCGGATCGAGCAAAACACCGCTTTCAAGCTCGATCATCGTCTGCTTCAACTCCTCTACGATCTGCTTGGCGAGTTTTTCGCCCTCGTCGCGGTGTCGGTGCATACCGAGATACACGAACTCCTCACCGCCAAAGCGGAAGATCAGATCGTCTTTGCCTTTTGATTTTTGCAGACGATCTGCGAAAGCCTTGAGGACCGCATCGCCGGCGGCGTGTCCGTGCTGATCGTTGATTGCTTTGAAATGATCGAGGTCGATCCCGCAGACAATGACATCGACAGGGCTATCGGGCTTGGCGTGCGTTGCTTTTGCACTGATTGCGGGAAGCTCGTCGCGAACCCAGTGACCGAAGCGATGACGATTCCACAAGCCGGTCAACGGGTCCGTCGCTGCGGCAACCAGAAGTGCACCGGTCTTGACCGCAACCAGCCGTTCCAATTCCGCACTGCGCGCACGGAGTGCGTGAACTCGCCATTGCATGGCAAGCACGACTAAACCCAACCCCGCGAGACAGAGCACGACTATCGTCGAAGTACGCCGGTACCAGGGCGCAATCACCGTCATCGGGACCGAGGCGATACTGCCCAGCGCGCCAGCGGCATCGCGCGCCTCCACGTCGAAGTAAAGACTCCCGGCTGGCAAATTGGTGAAGTCCCGCCGCGCCTCGTTGCTCCATTTGCTCCACCCGTCTTCACCGCCCCGATGGCGAATCCGCGAACGATAGCTGTTGAGCTCTGGGGCACGATAGCTGGGTAGGGCGAAACCGAATCGAATGCTGTCACCTTCGGCAAGGTTCAACGCGGGCAAAACGCCGTAACCCGGGTAAAGCGTGCGCTCGCCACTGGAGATCTCTCTGATTAAAACCTGTAGCGCCTGCGGGGTGGGCAGATCGACCGATGGATCGATGCGCACGACGCCGGAGTCAGTCGCGAGCCAGACGATCCTGCCATCGTCAACCACGATGTCGTGGACCGCACCGAACCCTGCTAAACCGTCAAACACGCTTTTCTGCTGCGAATAAACGCCAGAGACGCCCTTGGAAAGAAGTCTGAGCCGGCCGGATGGGCTGGCGACCAGGATTTCGCTAGCATTCAATGCTTTGGACTGTGCGACAGGTCCAGTCTGCTCGAAGGTAAGTTTGGAACTGGGTTGGAAGCGCCCTGCCGAAAAATGGAAGAAGCCGTTCAGGCTGCCGACATGCACCTCGTCACCGATGAGCCTGACGATGGCCGCTCCTGGTGGTAAGCCGTTACTCGCATCGAACTCTTCAATCCGGGCGTCTGCCAGAGCATCGCTGCCAGGCTTGGGGACGACACGCGCGACGCGGCCCACATGTGACGATATCCAGATGGTGCCGACCGAATCTTGAGCGACACTGAACACGTCGAAACTCACATCGTTGCGGACCTCGCTCTCAATCCAATTCGAGCCGACCTTCTTGATGCGAGCCAAACCGCGCCGCAACCCAATAAGCGCCTCGTCCGGCCGCGCAGTGCTGAAAAGGTGCGAGTACACGTGCCGCTTCGAAAGAGCCACAGGTTGGCCTTGGCCGTCCCATATCCCATCGGTTGTCAGCAACAAAAAATCATCACCGAGACTCGCGGCACTCAAGATCCATGGGTAGCTCGGCGATATATCGCTTGGTGCTATCCGGTCAAATGCCGCCCTGCCGTCGTCGTTCTTGAGCAACGTATAGCTTTTGCTGGTAAAGGCGATGATGCTCTGGCCGTGTTCGACCACACCCTGAGGCGGTTCAGTTATCCCCTCCGATTCGTGGAATAGAGATACGCGTGAGGGCCAGTCAATACGCGAAATCGCGTTGGCCCAGGCAACCCAGATGCCGCCTTCATTGTCGGCATGGATGGCCTGAGCGCCGGGCAAGGCGCCGAAGCGGTCGGCCTGAAACCTTGCAATCTCATTCCATGACTGGCCGAGTATTACCAAGTCCCCGTTGTTGAAAGGCAGTCCGACCGAACCATCCACCAAGGTTCTCGCGGCACCAAATTGCCCACGCAATGCTTCCGTGTCGTCAACTTCTGCAGGAATCGGGGCGTGGTCTAGATCGACCCAAGTCGCTATTTCAAATGGATCATGCGACAACCCAGTCAGCCCCTGGGCGCCAAATGGCAGCAGCGCGGCAAGGCCCCTGTCGGCATAGAAAGCGCCGCCTTCAACGAGTTCAATGCTGCGCCCCGAAATGTGCATGAGGCCAACACCGTCATCGCGCACGAAGAGTTTGCCGTGGACGGAGAACAGTCGGCCAAAACGATTTACTGCCGGCAGTACGAACATCCCCACGGAGTCTTTGCACAGCAACTTGGGCTCGGTACGCACGCACCAATGACCAGCACCCGAGGCGAATTCCCAGATTTGCCCAAGGCCGACCAGCCCGCCCGGCACGGCGCTCCCCAAATCCTTGATACGTACTGCATCGCCTCCACCGGAAACGGCCAGCAAAGACTCTAAAGCGCCGACGATGATCTCGCCGTCCTCGCTGATGCCAAGTGCAGTTACATCGCGCGCGTGCGGCAAAGGCAACCGGCGCCACTTGATGCCGTCAAACTCCAGGACGCCAGCTTTATCTGCGACGTACACCAACCCGTCATTGCTTTGGACAATGGTTTTAAAGGGCGGCGCGGAGTACTGATCGTCGGCGATGATGTCCCTGAAGTTCCAGGTTTTCGACTGAGGCATCGCCGATTGGGCGAGCGCCATCGCGGGAGCAAGCAGAATTCCAATCGCCAGGAGGGTAGAAGTTTTGATTTCCCGGGATTTCATGTTGGGCGTTCAGCAGCCAAGAGTGCCAGCCCGTGCAGGCCCTGGCAATGAGCCGACGTCCAAGCTTGACTTGGCAGTACGATGGACCTAGCGTTATTCAGACCGCACGTTTCAAGAATGCGCGCAACCCTATACGCGCATTTTTGAAACGTGCGTGTTTACTGTGCGCCATGTAAATCCCGTTTTATCCCAATCGACGAGAAGGCCATCAAATGAACACGGAATCGCAGGGGAAGCTGGAAGTATCGAGCGATGTTGTGGAGCAACTGAATAGCATGGTGCGTGACAGTGCTGCGCCAGGTGCCTACCGCGTGGGCCCGGCTGGAACGCCGGGGCCAAATCCGACCCGGCCTCCGAAGAGTATCGATAGTTTTGCTCATTCCAGCTACGAAGAGTGAGGGGCAGGTCGCCCGCTCAAGCGACGAGTCTAGTTGCTCGCCTGTGTAGCGTTTTTCGATATCCGTGAGCCACGGGCGTCGCCTCGACGCCCTGCTTCAGCTCCGTGATTTTTGTCGAATGTGCAAAAGTGGCCGCTGAAAAGCGGCCCGTTTCTGATCGAGATTTGCGCATATGAGTCCAAAACCTTTGGGGCTTGAGCTCAACCGGAACGCCAGAATCTCGATTCAGGACCACGACGAGACGCCCTCTTTTCTGGTCGAGGCGCCTGTGAAGGGGGCTTCTTGGTCCTGCGTTCGGGTCTGCGCGGAGAATCTGCCCGGCGCGCATTCATTTCTCTGCTCGATCCTGATCGACGGCCGCCGGGACACGCAGATCGGCGAACAGGATGCAGCCGAACTGGTTCGCATCGGTCTGTTCGCGCCCGTTGATGCGATGCCGCAGGCAGTGGCCTATCAGTTTCCGCTGCGCGGCACCGAAGACTCAGGCGCGTCGATTTCGCGATCCGAAATGGGTGAAATAGGCGGCCAAGCCGAGCGTGCACTCGCCCTGGGCCTTCCCGCCGAGTGGTCGGAACAGACGCTCAGATTCGAGCCGCATCATCATGGCAGCGTTTGGGCACCGGCTCAGGTCGCTGTCGGTGCTGAACCTGGTGATGGTCGCATTGCCGAGCGCAGCCTAGTCTTGGAGCCGGAAACGTCTCTGGATGGGGACGCGACGCGCACGCAATTCGAACGCGAAGGGTTTGCCCGCCTGGAGAACCTGCTTCCGGCCGAACACGTCAAGGAATTGGGTCGATATTTTCATGCGCTTGCGGAGCAGGGCTTTCTGCACTGCATTAACGACCGCGGAATGCTTCGCTATATTGCGCACAACCATCCCGTTGCCAGCTTTTGGCACGAGCAGTTGAACAACCGCGTTTCACAACTCGCAGGCAGGCGAACGAAGCCTTCCTATTCCTATGTGTCGTTGTACATCGCTGGCGGAGATCTGTTCTGGCACACCGACCGACCTCCGTGCGAATACACGATTACGCTGTTACTCGATTACGCGCCACTGGACGCCAATAACCGATCGCCTTGGGCCCTCAAACTCAAGGGCCGTGACGGCACTGACCATGCGCTGTACCAGCGCGCGGGCGAGGCTTTGATCCTCAGGGGAAGAGAGCTCATGCACGGCCGCGACGTGTTGCCGGACGGGCATCGCTCTGCGTCCCTGTTGTTTCATTTTGTCAACGAGGACTATGCCGGAGTGATGGAGTGAGCTCCGGGCGCAAGAGATCCGGGGCTGTTGCGACAGGCCCGGATAATGCAATGGGTCTTGCGGACCGGGTAGTGGTGCCAGTGGCAGACACCCCGGCGCAAGCACCTCATCGCGTGCAGTCCTATTTCCAGCGCCTTGGTGACGTCATCGCGGCTGATATCGGCGAGGGCCGCGAAGCCGTCTTTGCCAACCTTGAACGCGTGGCTGCAGTGCATTTGGCGGCCTTCAATCCGTCCGCGAACATCACCCACGACGATCTCATCGATTACGTGCTCAACGCCGACACCCTGTGCAAGCAGGCGGACCTGGACGGCAAGTTTGCCGAGCCGCCTGTTTCGCTCTACAACGGCGGCGACTTCGACATCTCAGCGCTTACATGGCTCGATGGTACGACCAGCATCCATCAGCACGCGTTCTGCGGCGCTTTTCATGTGTTGGCCGGCTCGAGCATTCACAGCCGCTATCATTTCGACGCTTGGCAGCCGCCAGCACAAAAACAGCGCGCCATCGCCGGCCGTCTGCAACTACTGGGCATCGAAGTACTGCACGCGGGTGACACCCGCATCATCGCTCGCGGCAGCAGCTTGATTCACTCGCTATTCCATATGGTCCGCCCTTCGGTGACGATCGTGATCCGCACGATCACCGATGATTCCGCGGCCGAAGTGCAATACGACTATCGGTGGCCGGGGCTTGCACACGATCCCTTTCAACGCCATGCACCGACCATTCGCAAAATGCAGTATCTGCGCATGTTGCGTGTGCTCGACGAAAATGCGGCGCGCCTGCAACTGCTAGGCGTTCTTGCGCGTGCCGATCTTTTTCTGGCGTACACGCTGGTCACCGAGCAAGCACAAATTTCTGCTGCCCCGGCCCAGGCACGAGATTTATCCGCGATGTGCGCCGCGTTGCCTGCCGCCGAGCGTGACCTGCTGTTCCAAGCTACCCACAACGATTTGCTCAGCCGCACCATCATCGATTGCCGCCGCAAACTGCATGATCCAGACCACCGCTTCCTGCTCGCTTTGCTGCTCAATGTGTTCGACAGGCAAGATTTTCTGGGTCTGATTCAACGCGAGTTCGGCGTCGATGACCCGGTCGACCAGGTAATGAGCTGGGTTGCCGAAATGACCGGCAATACAGAGCGATTTCCGAACGTGATCGGCCTCAATTTCAACGCCACCGAACTCCACATGCTGGTCGCCATGTTCCGTGGTGCGGGTTTGGATGCCGTACTCGCGCAATTTAGCGACCGCTACGGCGCGGCAGAAGTCGCTAGGCAGCGAGGTGAGTTGTCGGCGCTCTTCGCAGCCCTGAAAAACTGCGCGCTGTTCCATCACATTTTTGCGAATTTGTTGGATTGACAGAGTGTGATTGCGCATTGCCACAGAGCTGAACATCTGTGGCCAGAAGCCAAGACCATTTTCGCCAAACGACCTGACCGGGGCAGGCAGTTGAACTGACCAACTTCGCGGGCATTTGCTCAGAGCCGGCACGATCGCGACCGGCAGCAGCCTCTCTATTCGGTTGAAAAACTCCGGCCCTCAGGTCACGGACCTGAGTGGCGCTCCCGAGAGCCGCTTTTCAGCGCCGAGAAAGGCCTCCGATAGACCTGAAAACGAACTCTCGCAAGCGGTTGAGTCGGTCGAGACCGACGTCCTACTCGGAGGTCGAGTTTTTCAACAACGTAGGCCAACAGCAGCCACTGGTCTAAAGCGAGACGAACTCGGGCTTTGGGCCCTTTGGAGCCTCCAATCCTGCGTAATCAGGCGCGCGGCCTTCGTGTATCCCAAGCCATCTCGTCATGATTGACCATCGTTTACGACTCCCGTCAACGCTCTGATATTGGCGCAATGCCCTTCGGTTGTTGCGCCGTTCCTAGTTGCGGCGATTCTTGTCTGATCTGCTTCACCGCGATTCCGGCAGGCGATCCTTCATCGCGAGGAACGGGCGTTCAATCAATAGGTAGGAGGCGATGGCAAACGCAAAGGTGAGTGGTACGCCGATCAAGGCGAGGCCAATCGTCTCCATGCCAAATGCCACGCGCAAGATGTTGTAGATCGGAAAATGCCAGATGTAGAGGCCGTAGCAGATGCGGCCCAGAAACACCAAGGGCGGGATTGAGAACAATCGATGCGCCAGCGTCACTTGCGGCAGTGCCAGCGCGGCGACCAGCAGGGTCGATAACAGCGAAAAGCCGAAGCTGCCGCCGGCGTACATTGC
>JANNWF010000549.1:0-9471 GCA_031408455.1 Pseudoxanthomonas sp.
TTTCAGGAGGTGGCAAAACCGCATCCACCGCCTTCAATGACCGCGCAATCAACCCAATCCCGCCCGCCAGCAAGGCCAGCATCACCAACGTGTTGTAGAGGCTGGTTGGCTGAAAGTAGATGCGTAGATTCATGATCACGCCGGCCAGGATGATGACCAGGCCGGCGATCAGCAGCAGCCAGCCGAGCACAGATTTGCCATTGAAAAACAGCAGTCCGACGCCGAGCACGAACGGCAGCAGCGAGAGACCGAAACTGTTGTAGCCGCCCAGCGACCACATGCCGCCGCCGACGGTGACCTGATTGAGCAGCATCCAGCCGCCGGCCACCGCGCAGGCGAAGCCGATCAAAAAGGTGCCGATTCCACCGCTGGTGCCGCCTGCGCCTTGCATGTCTGCTGTCCTCCGAAGCGAGTCTGCCGCTGCTGATGATGATAACGAGATCGGCAACCGACGACGGTACGCAAAGAGATTGCGTGTCCCAAGTCTCCGTCATCCTCGCGCAGGCGGGGATCCAGTGACCGACCATGAGTCATCCGCGTCGCCAGACCTCTGGATTCCCGCCTGCGCGGGAATGACGGTTCGTTCTCATAGGGCCTGAAAGAACTCGCTTTCCGATGCGAGGCGGGATGAAGTGAACCGCATTGGCAGCCACCACGGCCGAGTGCTTGCTTCTGTTGCTGACCGCTCCTCCGTAATGTCGACCCAACGCCGGATCGCGACGGCGCTGGCCCCGGATGGAGACCCGATATGGACACCTTTGCGCACCCCGAATCCTCGTTGAAACAAGGCACCGCCACCGCGCTTTGGCATGACCTGGTGTGCGAGGGCGAGCAGCGTCGGCATCTGGCGTTGGGCGAAATGCTGGAGTCCTATCTGGTGTTCGCGCTGATGCGCCACTGCGGCGACGGTGCCCTCGCGCGACGCACCATGGCGCTGGATTGGTTGCAGGCGCATGAATCGCCGATGACGCCGGATCGGCTACGCGATGTCGGTGATCGCTGCCTGCTGATCGCCGGATTGTTTCCGCAATTGGCCCAGCAACGGCGCGTCAGCAACGACTACTACATCGATCTCGGCCGTGGCGCCTATGCCTCTGCCGCCATGCGCGCGCCGCGCTGCGAGCGCAGCTTGTTTGCCGAATTGGCGCAGGCGTTTCGATCGCTGGTGGATGTGCTGGAGGCGATTCGCGGCAGCTCCGCCGCACAGGCACGACGGTTGCCGATACCGGCGCAAACGACGCGGATGCGGCGGAATAACTAGCCTTCTAGATTGCACGGGTAAAGCCAGTGCCTGCTGGCTGCTTCGGCCTCGACATCCGGCGCGAACGTCGAGAGCAGCGGAGCAAGTTTACGCTCTACGCGCATGCCTTCGCTTCGCTCGGTCCGCTCTACCAAAGCTGGGCGTGGTGAGCTCTAGTAGAGCGGAGCTTGCTCCGCTGCTTTCCCGCCAGCCAACGCACTGGCAGGATGATCGTCATTTCAGCGAGGCCATCCCATGCGCATCTGTGTTTACGCCGCTTCCAGCGATCATTGCGACCCGCTGTATCACGCGGCTGCGTTTCGGCTGGGGCAATTGTTGGGCGAGGCTGGTTGCACCGTGGTCTACGGCGGCGGCTCCGCCGGCTCGATGGGCGCGGTGGCCAATGGTGCCTTGAGCGTGGGTGGCGAGGTGATCGGCATCCTGCCCAAGTTCATGGCGGATCTGGAGTGGGGCCATGGCGGCATAACCCGTATGGAATTGGTCGAAGACATGCGCGAACGCAAGCATCGACTGCTCGCGGGCTCGGATGCGGTGGTGGCGCTGCCCGGTGGCTGTGGCACGCTGGAAGAATTGTTCGAGGCGATCACGCTGAAGCGGCTGGGGCTGTACTTCAACCCTATTCTGTTGCTCGATACCGCCGGCTTCTACGCACCGTTGGATGCCTTCATGCAGCAGGTGATTGATGCCCGCTTCATGAACCCCGAACACGCCAGCATGTGGTCACGCGTAGCCAGTCCAGAGGACGTGTTGCCGCGCATTGCTGAGACGCCAGCGTGGCGTTCGGATGCGCGCGATGTGGCCATCGTGCGGCCGCGGACCTAACCCAGCGAAGTGGGGCGCAACCCAAACTTAGCAGGCTAATCCGCGCCGCCGCCGTCAATGGATTCCGCCGCGGGATCATCAAGCCCCAAGTCTGATCCCGCCGCCTCGCCACTATCCGCATTGGAATCTGCCTCAAATTGCGCGCCGCTGCGCTCAACCACGGCTCCGGCGGCGCGGCCTTTGGCGGTGGGTAGCAAAGCGACAGCCGCCTCAACCGCAGCAACCAGCTCACCGCGACGTGCTTCCGGCAACTGCTGCCAATGACATTCCAACAGCGCGCCTTCCAAGGCATACAGCAGATTCAAGCTGGGTCGGAAACCCGCGCGCTTGATTTTCACGAACGCGCCGACCGCGCCATGACTGACCAATTCTTCGCGACTGCGAATGCCGACCTGGCGTAGCCACGCCGCCGATTTGGGTCCCACGTTCATCATCTTGTCGCCACGCGGTGCTGCCATCTCTTACTACTCCAGCGGCTTTAGGCTTTCAATAAACGCGGCAGCAATCGCTTCCAAGCCACGCTGATCGTCTTCATCGAAGCGATCCAGTTGCGGGCTATCCAGATCGAACACGCCGATCAACTCATCGCCGCGATACAGGGGCACGACGAGTTCCGAGCGGGACGCGGAATCGCAGGCAATGTGGCCAGGAAAAGCATCCACGTCGGCAATCCGCTGGGTGCTGCGGGTGCTGGCCGCGGTGCCACAGACGCCACGCCCGAGCGCGATCCGCACGCAGGCGGGTAGACCTTGGAACGGCCCCACCACCAATTCTTTGCCATCAAAGAAATAGAAACCCACCCAGTTCAAGCCGGGCAGGCTGTGATACACCAAGGCGGCCAGATTGGCGGCATTGGCGATGCGGTCGCGCTCGCCCTGCATCAAGGCGTTGGCCTGTTGCAGCAACTGCGCGTATTGCTCGGGCTTAGCGCCGGTAAGTGTTTGCGAATCGAACATGGGGGCTCCGTTGCCAATCGCTGAAGTGTAACGAGCAATGCATGACTACACTTTGCAACTTCACCTTATCTGCTCAATCTGTATGTTCAGTTCCATCTATGTCACCGGCACCGATACCGACGCGGGCAAGACCTTTGCCTCCGTCGCCCTCATTCATGCGCTGCGTGCGCAAGGGGAGCGGGTCGTCGGGATGAAGCCCTTGGCCAGCGGCTGCGAGTTGACTGCGGACGGCCTGCGCAATGCAGACGCGTTGGCGCTGCAGCAGGCAAGCGCAGCAGGCGTCGCCTATGCGCTGATTAATCCCATCACGTTGTGCGACCCGACCGCGCCCGAAATTGCCGCTGCCAACGACGGCGTTGCGGTAACGCTTGCACCGATACAGCGCGCCTACGCGGCCTTGCGCGTAGATGCGGATTGCGTAGTGGTGGAGGGCGTGGGCGGCTGGATGGCGCCACTGTCTGCCAGCCTGATGCAGATCGACGTGGTGCGCGCGCTGCAATTGCCGGTACTGCTGGTGGTCGGCTTGCGCTTGGGTTGCATCAATCACGCCTTGTTGAGCCTGCGCGCGATGCAGGCGGATGGCGTGCAGGCGCTAGGTTGGATCGGCAGTGCGGTGGATCCGCGGCTGGCGTTTGCTGAGCAGACGGTGGCGATTTTGCGGCAGCGAATGGGCGTGCCGTGCTTGGGGATTTTGCGGAACGGCATTGATGTGAAGGGCGCCGCTGCCGCACTGGACGTGTCGCCGCTTGGGGTAACGTAGATTTAGTAGTGGCGAGTCTCCGCTTGCAGCGAATTCAACCCTTCTCCCTCCGGGAGAAGGTGGCGCGCAGCGCCGGATGAGGGTGCGAGGCCGGCGAGAGGCACCTCACTAGCCCCGAACCCTCACCCCAACCCCTCTCCCGGAGGGAGAGGGGCTTCAAAGCTGGAGACCCGCGACTAACGAAGTCAGCTATTGCTGCGAAGGCCAGTCACTCAACTCAACACCACCGGCAAGCGCAACGTAAACCGCGCGCCACCGCCAGCTTGCGTCTCAGCCCGCAGTTGGCCGCCATGTTCTTCCGCAATTTTGCGCACGATAGCAAGCCCCAGTCCGGTGCCTTTGATCTTGGTGGTGCGATACGGTTCGTACCAGGCAGCGTCGAATCCTTCCGGTAGCCCCGGCCCATCATCGGCCACGCTGAGTTCGACCCAATGACCGCTGGCTTCACTGCGCACGCTAGTGCTGATTTCGATGTGCACGCCAAGGCGTTCGGCGGCGGCTTCCTGCGCGTTCTTGATCAAGTTATGCAGTACTTGCCGCAAGCGTCCTCCGTCGGCGGTGAGCTTGGGCAGGTCGGTCGCCAGTTGGGCGGTGAGTTGCAGGCGCGGGTCGCCGATATACAGCTCGACCACCTCAGCCACTAGCGCGTTGATATCTAGTGGCAGCCTGGCCAACGGCGGCGGTTTGGCGTAGTCGCTGAAGGCATTGACCATGGTCTTCAGGGCTTCGACTTGGGCGACGATGGTATTCGTTGCGCGGTCGACGACCTCGGCTTCGGCAGGCTGCAAGGTTGGCATCACGCGGCGACGCAAGCGTTCGGCGGCCAGCTGGATAGGCGTCAGCGGATTCTTGACCTCATGTGCCAGCCGTTTGGCGACTTCCGCCCACGCCGCGTCTCGGCGCGCGCGATCAATCTCGGTGGTGTCGTCGAACACCGCCACCAAGCCTTCGTCGGGTAGCCGCGCGCCGCGCAACAACAATTGCTGGCGACCCTCATCACGCGGCAACAATATTTCTTCGCGAAACTCGCGCACGCCCTCGCGCAGACGCAGCAACATGGTGTCGACCAAGCGCGACACGGCTGGCGTTTGTGCGCTCAAGTTGCGTAGCGGTTGACCGATCATGGAATCAATCTGACAGCCAAGCACGCTTGCCGCTGCGGCATTGCTGCTGCGCAGGTCGCCATCGGCATCGATGACCAGCACGCCCGAGCTGAGCCGCGCCAACACCGTCTGCAGAAACGCGCGTTGGCGCTCGGTGTCCTCGGCACTGGCGCGGGCTTGCGCGCTGGCCTGTTGCAGGTCGTCGACCATGCGATTGAAGCTCTTCGCGAGCAGGCCGAGCTCATCGTCACGGGTGTCGGGCAGGCGCGCGTCAAAGCGACCTTCGGCGACCTCGCGATTGGCGGCGGCCAGGCGCGCGATGGGATCGACCACGCGGCGGGAAACGTCGAACGCCAGCAAGATCGCCAGCAGCACCGACACCAACAACACCAAGGTCAGAATCAGCTGGAATGCCAGCTTGAGCGCATCACGCAAGTAGTTGGCTTGGCGCACGGCGGCGGCGGCGGCTTCTACCGTCGCCAGCCGACGCGCGTAGTCAGCCGGCAAGGCAAACAGGCCTTGTACGACGCGACCGCGTGGCGAACCCTCGATGCTTCGCAGCACGCGCAGTCGCAATACCGCATCCACGACTTCGGTATCGGCATAGCGTCCGCGTGCGCTGAGCGCGAGTTGCATGTCCTCGGTGGGCGGCGCGTTGCGGGTTGAATCGGGATTCGCAGCGGCGATGGCACGCAGTCGGCCATCGCTGTAAACCGCCAGTTGGCTGGCGCGGCTGGCATCCAATGCGGACTCTAGCGCCGCTGCCAAGTCGCCATCGGCAATGTCTGCCAGCTGCGTACTGGCGCGCTGCACCTCGGCATCGGCGGCTTGCAGTTGATCGTCCAAATACAAACGACCAATCGCCAAGGCTTCGTCCATCGCCTCGGCAGTATTGGCGGTGAGCCAAGTGTCGACCGTCGCCGCGATGAAGCGGGCACCAAACGCGTACACCAAGCCGACCGGGGGCAAGGCCAGCAACAGCAGAATCAATAGCAGTCGCCGACTCAAGCGAGCGCCGGGAACCCCAGCCCGCACATCCCGCGCCAATCGCCACAGGCGCATCACGATGGCGGCACTCAAGGTCAGCAGCGCGGCGCCAGCCAATCCAAAGACGTAGGGATACAAGTGGGCATAGCGCTGCCCCAGTCCTTCCGCATCGGCGGCTAAATACAGCGACGACAACACCAGCAGGGCCAGCGCCAACGCCAGCGCTGCCCAGCCGAGGCGATGGCTTAATTGCTCGCGGCTGACCATGCAAACGGTGGCGAAATCAGTTGCCAGTCGCCCGGCAACAGCAAGGCCGGCAGGCGCAGCGGTGTGGGCAGCGCGGCCAGATCAAGCGCCAGCCGCACGCTGCCGGCACAACGCAGAGCACTCACGCTTTCCAGCGGCAGGCGAATGCGGTCCAGCGCGGCTAACAAGCCGCTACGGCGGACGAAATAACGCTGCTCACCAGCACCGCCGCGCAGGCTGTAGCGCCGCGTCAAGGCTGAGTAACTGAGTTCAATCGCAGTACTCGTCAACTGACTGTCGTCGCAGGCCGCGATGGCGTAGTTGAAACGCAGCGCGATGCCGGCGTCCAGCGCTTCCAACATGGCCGGCGAAAGTCGTAGCTGCTGGATGATCTCAAGGTCGGCGCCGCCCGCGCTGGGTAATGGACGCGCGCTGCTGATGGCCGCGCGTTCCGGCGTCGGCGTGCTGCAAGCTGCCAGCACCCACACCAACACCAACACACTTAACCGACTGCAACGTCGAGCGAAGCTAGCCACGCGCCAGCGCGGCAATAAAGAAGCCGTCGCCGTTGCCCTCACCGGGCAAGCGCTGATATCCCCGGCCAGCCGCACGGCCGAAATGCGCAGCCAACGACAACGGTTGGCAGTCTGGGTGAGCGGCGACGAAAGCATCGATCTGCTCGGCGTTCTCGGCTGGAAGAATGGAACAGGTCGCATAGACTAGTCGCCCGCCTGGGCCGAGCAAAGGCCACAGCGCAGCCAGCATGCGCTCTTGCAAGGCGACCAGTGGTGCGATGTCGGTGGCACGGCGATGCCAACGGATATCCGGTTGCCGACGCAGAATGCCGGTGGCCGAACAAGGCGCGTCCAGCAAGATGCGATCAAACGGCCTCCCGTCCCACCAGCGATCCGGGTGTTCGACTTCGGCGGCGACCACAGACGCCTGCAAGCCGAGCCGCGCCAGCGCGGGTGCGATCCGCACCAGTCGCGTGGGATCGGCATCAATGGCCAACAGGTCAAGATCATCGGCCTCCTCTAACAGCGCGGCCGTCTTGCCACCAGGCGCGGCACAGGCATCGAGGACGCGCATGCCGGGATGCGCTTGCAACGCTAGCGCAGCGCGTTGCGCCGAACTGTCTTGCACCGAGACTAAACCTGCGTCCCAACCGGGCAGGCTGCGCGCCGGCGGTGCCTGCGGTAGGCACAACGCATACGGCAGATCGGGATCGATGCTGTAGGCGATATTGGCCGCTGCCAACATCTCGCAATAGGCCGCCACATCGGTGCGCCGCCGATTGACCCGCAACCACAGCGGCGGCTGTTGATTGCCGGCCTGCATCGCGTTCTGGGCGTCGTCACCCCACGCGCTACGCAGGGCATCGATCAGCCAGCGCGGATGATTGCAGCGTGCTTCATCGTTGCCGGCGATGGCGAGGCACAGGCTCTCTCGCTCGCGAATAAAGCGGCGCAGAATGGCATTGACCAAGCCGGCGAGACGGGGCTTGTTCAGCACTCGCGTCGCGGCGACACAGGCATCCACGACGCCGTGCGCAGGCATCCCCAACGCATCCAGTTGGGCCAACCCGACCAGCAACAAAGCGTGCACATCGGCGTCGCTGCGAACCAGCGGCTTTTGCAGCAATTGCGCCAGCAGCGCCTCATAGCGAAACAGCCCACGACAGGCGGCAAACACGCTGGACTCGGCCAAGCTGCGGTCGCGCGAATCGAGCAAAGTGTCAGCCAACTGGGTATCAGCAAGGCGTGGCAGCGCTGTGCGCAGCGACTCACCGTCAAACCGTATTCGCGCCAACACCCGCGCCGCGGCAGCCCGCGAGGCCGCACCGGAGGTCGCTGCTATCACTGGCGCAGCACCGGTCGCGCATTCAGATAGTCGCGCGCCGCCATGACGCGGCCACCTTCGCGCTGCACATCCAGCAAGCGCAGCGCACCGCTGCCGCAAGCGATGTCAATGCCTAGCGCGGTGGCCTGAATCACGCTGCCGGCGGCATGGCTGTGCGACGTTAGTGTCGGCGACACTACCTCCGCGCGATGAATCCGCACGCGCTCACCAGCGACTTCGGCCTCGGCAATGGGCCAAGGCGAAAACGCTCGCACCTTGCGTGCCAAAGCGGTCGCGTCCTGCGACCAGTCGAGTCGAGCTTCTGATTTTTCCAGCTTGCTGGCGTACGTCACGCCAAGCTCGGGTTGCGCGCACGGTCGCGGGATCAATCCGGCGCGCAGCAGACCAATGCCATCCGCCAACACTTCGGCACCCAGCAGTGACAAGCGATCATGCAGCTCGCCCGAAGTTTCGTTGCCGGTCAGGGGCGCGCTGAGTTGCAACAGCACCGGGCCGGTGTCCAAGCCTTTTTCCATCCGCATCAGACACACGCCGGATTGCGCGTCGCCCGCTTCGATGGCGCGTTGAATCGGGGCGGCGCCGCGCCAACGTGGCAATAAGGAGGCGTGCACGTTCCAGCAGCCATAGCGCGGAATGTCCAGCACGGCCTGTGGCAGCAACAAGCCATAGGCAACCACCACCAACAAGTCCGGCTGCAGATCGCGCAGGGCACCGATGACCTCTTTGCCGCGCAATCGCTCGGGTTGGCGGACTTCAATCGCGGCGGCCAGCGCCGCCTGTTTGACCGGGCCGGTTTCCACTCGCCGGCCGCGACCCAGCGGTCGATCAGGCTGGGTATATACCGCCGCCACCTCAACACCGCTGCGTAGCAAGGCCAGCAGGCAGGGCACCGCAAACGCCGGCGTACCGGCGAACACCACGCGCAGACTCATCCGCCAGCTAACCTAAAATCGTTGGCGATGTTCAATGCAACGCACTGACTGGAAAGTGCTCAGGCAACATCAGCACGGCGCTGCTTGGCCAACTTGCGACGCACCATTTCACGCTTGAGTGGCGACAGATAATCGACGAACAAACGTCCTTCCAAGTGATCCATTTCATGCTGGATGCACACCGCCAACAGCTCGTCCGCCTCTAATTCTTGGGCGACCCCAAAGCGGTCCTGAAAACGTAGCCGAATGCGCTCGTGACGATTGACGTCGGCGAAGATGCCCGGCACCGACAGGCAGCCTTCCTGATGCACCTGCACGCCCGTGTGCTCGATGATTTGTGGGTTGATAAACACGCGCGGCTGGTCGTGCGTTTCGCTGATATCCATCACCATGAAGCGCAAATGCACGTCGACTTGGCTGGCCGCCAAACCAATACCCGGTGCGGCATACATGGTCGCAAACATGTCGTCGATTAATTGCTGCAATGCCGGCGTGAAGTCGCTGCTAACGACAGGGCGGGCAACCGTACGCAGGCGCGGGTCGG
>JANNWF010000550.1:0-5889 GCA_031408455.1 Pseudoxanthomonas sp.
TTTGTTGCTGGTTTTGTGGGCAGTGTCACCGGCGTGGTGGCCCGAGTCATTCGGCTTTTAATCACCGCCTGCCTGTCGTTGGGGCTGTTGATTGGCATGGTCGGCTGGGGCGGATCACTGCAACTTGAACGCGCCCGTGGCGTGCATCCGGATGTCGCGGTGGAAGGCGTGCGCGCGGTGTTGCGCGTGCTGATCGTGTTCGCGCTGGTGACGCCGTTCTGGTCGCTGTTCGATCAGAAGGCATCGACCTGGATCATCCAGGGCAATGCCATGGTGATGCCGACGTTTGCCAGCATGCCCGATGGCATCGCGGCGTGGCTGCGTAACTGGTTTGCTTCGCCCGCGCAGATGCAAGCCTTGAACCCACTGTTCGTGATGATGTTGATTCCGTTCAACAATATGGTGCTGTACCCGCTGCTGCGGAAGTGGGGCTTCAATCCGACCGCGCTCAAGCGCATGGGCTGGGGCATCGCCTTCAGTGGTGTCGCCTGGGTGGTCGCGGGACTGATCCAGCTGCAGATCGACGCTGGCGCGCAGCTCTCCATTGGCTGGCAGACCTGGCCATACATCTTGCTGACCTTCGGTGAAGTGCTGGTCTCGGCGACTGCGTTGGAATTCGCCTACAGCCAGGCGCCGCACGCGATGAAAGGCGTGATCATGGCCTTCTGGTATCTGACCAGTACCTTCGGCAGTTTGTGGGTGTTGTTGACCAATGCTGGCGTACGCAACCCGGCGGTGATTCAAAAGATCGCTGAAAGCGGCGTCAGCGAACCGGCGTTTCTGATGTTCTTCTTCGCCGGTTTCGCCTTCTTGGCCGCTTTCGCATTTGCCGCCTATGCCAGGAATTACCCGCTGATGGACTACTACCGACAGCAGTGAAGGATCCCTACGGAGCAAGCGCATGCTGACTGCAAAGAATGGCGAGCCCGCCTTGGGGGAGCGCCTCACGTCGCTGATGGCAAGCCTGCCCGAAGGTGACACCTCGGTCGGCACTGTGGTCGACACGCTAGGCATGCATGGCCTGCTGCTGCTGACCATCATGCTCACCTTGGTGTTTCTGATTCCGGTGTCCATTCCGGGAGTCAGCACCGTGTTCGGAGCGGTGATTCTGTTGATCGCTCTGGCGCGGCTGACCGGACGCCCACTATGGCTGCCGACCTTTGTCAGCAAACGGCCGGTGGCGGCTGCAAGGCTGCGCGACGCGTTGGCGCTCAGTCTGGTGTGGGTGCAACGTTTTGAGCGCATCAGCCGCCACGGCCGATGGCCGCGTTTGGTCGGCAGCCGCGCTACTCAACTCACCGCGAATCTTGGCTTGGTGCTGGGCGCGGTGTTGTTGATGGCGCCTCTGAGCCTGGTTCCCTTCAGCAACACTCTGCCCGCCCTAGGCCTGATGGGTCTGTCCATCGGCCTGCTGCAACAAGACGGCGTGATGGTGCTGCTTGGCCATCTGGCCAACCTGCTGTCGATCATTTACTTCGCTGCGTTGTTTGGCGGTGGTGCGGCGGCAATGCAGTGGATGGCGGGGTAGCCGAGTGCTTCTAGTCGGCAAGTGACCGGCTCGTCGCTACGGCTGCTCAGTCTTCAGGCTGCCTCAGCATGCAATTTGACACCGAGTGCGCGAGCTACTTTCAACACCGTGGCGAAACTGGGGTTGCCTTCGCCGCTGAGCGCTCGATAAAGACTTTCGCGACTTAATCCCGCCGCCTTGGCGACTTGGGTCATTCCCTTGGCGCGAGCGATGTCGCCAAGCGCTTTGGCAATACTAGCGGCGTCGTCTGGTGCTTCCTCTAGCCAAGCATCGAGGTACGCAGCCATCTCAGCCGGCGTTCGCAGGTGTTCACTGACGTCATAGGGCGTGGTGGCCAATTTGCAACCTTCAATCACGGCTCGAGACATTTTGGTTTACTCCTTGAATTGGCCGGCAAGCGCGATAGCGAGCGCAATGTCCGTCTGCTGAGTCGACTTGTCGCCTCCGGCTAGAAGCAGAAGTAGTCGTGCCCCGCGCCTCGAGTAATAAACGCGATATCCCGGGCCAAAATCGACCTTTAACTCGGAGACACCGCCACTGAGATTTCGGTATTGGCCGGGGTTGCCGCCGATCAATCGTTCCACTCGCATGAGTATCCGCGCCCGCCCAGCATGGTCGGTGAGCGCATCAATCCAATCGGAATAATGATCAGTCTTTTCAACTCGCACAAACGAAATGTAGCCTAAAAGCTACACAAGTCAACTTCGTTGATTGAGTCAGATCGCGGCGCTCGGCGAAAAATTCACGCGACCATGCGGCACCAGCTTGATCGTGACTGGTTCTAGCCCACGCGCCGATTTCTAGTCGGCGCGTGGGTTGCAGCCAAAGGCTCCGACTTAACTCGCGTGCGTGCCGTTCGCCAGATGGCTGCGGCGGTAGCCGTATGCGTAGTAAACGATGATGCCGATCACTGCCCAGCCGACGAACAGGCCGATGGTATACATCGACAAGTTGAAGAACAGCAGCAAGGTGCCAGCGATCGCCAGCGGGCAGATGATCCACACCATCGGTGTGCGGAACGGGCGCGGTCGGTTGGGTTGGGTCTTGCGCAGCACCATCACCGCGATGGCGACCATCAGGAACGCGAACAGGGTTCCGGAGTTGGAAATGTCCGCGAGAATGCCGACCGGGAACATGGCGGCGAACAGTGACACGGCAATGCCGGTGATGATGGTGATGACGTACGGCGTGTGGAAGGTCGGGTGGATCTTCGAGAACACCGGCGGCAACAGGCCATCACGTGACATGGTGAAGAAGATGCGGGTCTGGCCAAACAGCATCATCAGGATGACGGATGGCAGCGCCATCGCGGCAGCGATACCGATGGCATTGCCCCACCACTCATAGCCCAACAGACGCAGCACGTGTGCCAGCGGCTCCTTGCTGCACACCAATGCTTCCGATCCTTTGCAGGCTTCCGCCAGCTCCGAACTACCTGACAACAGCGCCAGGCCATCGGCTCCCAACATTGGCTGTGAACCGACCGCACCGACCGCCGCGTAACCCACCAACAGATAGAAAATGGTGCACACCGCGAGCGAACCAATCAGGCCAATCGGGATGTTTCGATTCGGGTTCTTGGTCTCTTCAGCGGCGGTCGATACCGCATCAAAACCGACGTAGGCAAAGAAGATCGAGGCCGCTGCACCCAGCACACCTGCGCCACCCATCGGGCTGCCCCAGCCGGTCGGCATGAACGGTGCGAAGTTGGGATCCTTGACCGCCGGGAAGGCGATGATTATGAAGGCCGTCAAGGCAGCCACTTTGATCGCGACCAGCACCGAATTGACTTTCGCGCTTTTTGAAGTGCCGATGACCAGCAGTACCGTCACTGCCAGTGAGATCAACAAGGCCAGCAAATTGAAAGTGCCGCCATCGTAGGGCCCGGTTCGTAGGAACTCAGGTAAGGGCCAACCGAAACTGATCAGCAGGCCATTCATATAGCCTGACCAGCCTACCGCCACCGCGCCAGCGGCAACCGCGTATTCGAGCACCAAGGCCCAGCCCACGATCCAGGCCAGCGACTCACCCATCACGCCATACGTGTAGGTGTATGCAGAGCCGGACACCGGAATCATCGAGGCAAGTTCGGCATACGCCAGTGCCGCAAGTGCGCAGACCACGGCCGCAATAACAAAGGCCACCATCATCGCCGGACCGGCCTTCTGCCCCGCCTCAGCGGTGAGCACGAAGATACCCGTGCCGATGATCGCGCCAATGCCAAGCAGGGTCAGTTGCACCGGCCCCAATTGTCGCTTGAGACTCTTTCTCTCGGCGGTTTCAAGAATCTGGTCCAGCGACTTCACTCGCGTAAACAACATCAGGTAGTCCTCATTGGTCGCGTTTGGTTGGCCATCGCAAGTTGCGACAGTCAGCGTCAGGGGTGGTCGGCCGGTGGTCGGCGGCGGCACTGGACGATAGTCCGTTGTGCGAGCGCCGACAAGCCGCGCGGTAAGTTCGGCTGCAAATGATTGCTCATTCGGTCATCCGAATTGAATACGTATGCACCATCCGCAAAAGCACGCGGCCACGCACTACTATCCTCCCCGCAACGTGCAATAACGAAAGCGCCCGGGAGGGGTCCAATGCGCTTTCGTGCTGGCCGTCGGACGAGGAGTCGGGCGGGCTGATCGATGATCGCCGGAGGCGATTCTTCGATCGCAAACCATTGCGCATCGGCTAGCGGCCAGCGTCAATTGGCGCTTCGCTTGCGGCCGACGATTCGATCAAGAATCCACCCAAGGACTTTCAATGACGATTCTCGCCACGTCAGCGGGCAGTGCACCTGTGTGCCTGAATTTCAGCAACCGACTGTGCTTTGCCCGTGTTTGCCTTGCTGCACTTATCTCGCTGTTGCCGTCCATCGCTGCGGCTGATGTCATCTTGCACGCCTTCAATTGGCGCTATGCCGACGTCGCTGCGCGTGCGCAAGCAATCAAGGACGCCGGCTACAAAGTCGTGTTGGTTGCGCCTGCCTACAAATCCACTGGCAGTCAGTGGTGGGCCCGTTATCAGCCGCAAGACAACCGTTTGGTCGACAACCCGTTGGGCAACACCGAAAGCTTCGCCAACATGGTGCAAGCGCTCAATGGCAAGGGCATTCGCACCTATGCCGACATCGTCTTCAATCACATGGCCAATGAGTCCGCGCAGCGCGCTGATCTCAATTATCCAGGCAGCGCGGTGCTCACCCAGTACGCGGGCAATCGCGCCTTCTATGACCGGCAGGTGTTGTTCGGCAACATCACGTTCAATTACCTGAGCGCGACCGATTTCGGACCATCCAATTGCATCAACAATTACAACGATGTCTGGCAAGTGCAGAACTGGCGGCTCTGCGGTAGCGGCGGTGATGTTGGCTTGCCGGATTTGTTGGGCAGCGACTACGTCGTCTCGCAACAACAGCAGTATTTGCGTGCGTTGAAGACGCTGGGTGTGACCGGCTTTCGCATCGATGCCGCCAAACACATGACCAACACCCACATCAATCGGGTGTTTACGGCTGACATCAAGAGCGGCATGCATGTGTTTGGCGAGGTAATCACCGGCGGCGGTGCCGGCGAGACCGAGTACGAGCGCTTCTTGAAGCCCTATCTCGATGGCACCGGCCACGGCGCCTATGACTTCCCCTTGCTCAACTCGTTGCGGGGTGCGTTTGGTTTTGGCGGCAGCATGAATCGTTTGGTCAACCCCGGCGCGACCGGGCAAGCGCTACCCGGTCCCAAAGCCATCACCATCACGGTGACCCACGACATTCCCAACAACAGCGGCTTTCGCTATTTGTTGATGGATCCAACGGACGAGACCTTGGCCTACGCCTTCATCATCGGTCGTAACGATGGCGTACCGATGGTCTATTCCGACAACAACGAGAGCGGCGACAACCGCTGGGTGAACGCCTACAACCGCAGTGACATCAAGGGCATGGTTCGCTTCAACAATGCCGCCCAAGGGACCGATATGCAGGTGTTGTCGTACAGCGATTGCCACCTCCTGTTTCGGCGCGGCAACCGCGGCATCGTCGGCATCAACAAGTGCGGCTCAACCGTCAACACGACCATCAACATGAATGGCAGTGTGTTGTGGTGGAACACCAATTACACCGACACCTTGGGCAGCGGCAATGTGGTGCGGATCAGTTCGGGCAGTTACACATTTGCGTTGCCGGCGCGGCAGGCGAGGATGTGGGTTAGGCCTTAAGGAACGGGATTCGGAAAGGCCCGTAGGGCGGGCCTTGGCCTGAGCTCTCCCCACATTTTCACAACCCAGCGGCTGCGTTTTGGGCGCACAGGGTTGCCAGGCGTTGGCGGAACAACTGTCGGCAGATTTCTGGAGGCAATGTGATTTGGCGTAGCCACGCG
>JANNWF010000551.1:0-7232 GCA_031408455.1 Pseudoxanthomonas sp.
TTCCGCGCCTGGCGGCGTTGCTTCTCCTCGCCATAGCGCTGCTATGTCTCGTCGTCGCGCCTTGCCAGTCACGCAAATCCACGCGCGGATAATGTCCTCTGATTACGAAGCACCACACTAGCCAAAACCGAGGCGCGGTCAGCGCGTCTCAATCCACCATCCGAATGGGCTTCAGCGGCCCGGCGAACTTCTCTTTCTTCGGCTTGCCTGCCAGCGGCATAAGCTCAATCGGATGGTCCGGCAACGGATGGTCGGGCACGTGGTCGAGCAAGTGCCGAATCAAGGTCAGCCGACCGCGTTTTTGATCGTTGAAATCGACCACAGTCCAAGGTGATGTGTCGCAATGTGTTGCCTTGAACATCGCGTCGCGCGCATTGCCGTAGGCGACGTAGTGCTGCCGCGCATCCAGATCGATGGGTGACAGCTTCCAGCGTTTGAGCGGGTCAGCAGCGCGCTCAGCGAAGCGCTCCTCCTGCTGTTCTTGATCCACGCTCAGCCAATACTTCAGCAAGATCAAGCCATCGTCGGTGAGCATTTTTTCGAACGCGGGCGCCTCGCGCAGAAACGCTTGGTATTGCGCATCCGTGCAATAACCCATGACCTTCTCAACACCGGCGCGGTTGTACCAACTGCGATCAAACAGGACCAACTCGCCCGCTGCCGGCAAATGCGGCACGTAGCGCTGGAAATACCACTGTGTCAGCTCGCGATCATTCGGTTTGGACAGCGCTACCACCCGTGTCTGCCGCGGATTGAGTGCTTCGGCGACCGCCGAGATCGCACCGCCCTTGCCCGCCGTGTCGCGCCCTTCGAAGATCACCAACATGCGCCGGCCCGTGTGCTTGAGCCAGTGCGAAAGCTGGTTCAGCTCGACCTGTAGCGGCTCCAGCTTTTCGACGTAATCCTTCTTTTTGAGCTTGCTCATGACGGCCCTCCGACAATGGTTTCGCGAGTGTATGCCAAGCCGCGAGCTCGGCCCTACGCCAGCCAGCCTTTGCAAGCGGCAACTGCCCGCTCGGCCTCAGTCTGGCGTGGACCTCGGAGGCCCGTAGCTCAACTGTCAACGGTTTGTTAGACGGCAATCAGGGTGATCGACCCGCTCGGCCCGCAATCCTCGACAAGCCGCCTGGTTGTCACATTGCTGAAATATCTCTGCAATATTCTGCGCGACACCGAACTCCTTTGGCCGACGCCATGAAAACCCACACTCGCTGCCTCACGCTCGCCCTGTTGGCCTTGTCCGCCAACAACGCCAATGCCGATATCTTGATTGACGTCATCAATGGCAACGAAATCACGTTACAGGGCCTGTTCCAAGGCGACTCCAACTTCTTTCACAACGATCTGGTCGACCTCAATGGTGCCGATACCAATGATGGCAAGGACCAAGAGTTCGAGCTGCGTCGCGCTGAAGTCATTCTGATCGGCAAAGGCGTCAAATTTGATTGGCAGCTCGGCTACGACGCCAAGGCCAACAAGTTTCTGGACACCTTCGCCCGTTACAAGATGGGCACGGCCTTTCTGCAGGCGGGCCAGTACAAGCAGTTCAACAGCTTGGAAGAGCTGACCAGCACGCGCCACAACGATTTCATCTCCAAAGCCATGGCGACGAATCTGTTCGGCGTGGCCCGGCGCTTGGGCGTTTCCTATGGCGTGGAAGACGCCAACTACGGCTATACCTTTGGCGCGTTTGGCCACGAATTGACCCGCAATCTGGCCAAGGGATCAGGCTTTGGTGGTCGCGCCTATTGGGCGCCGATCAATACCACCGGGCAGTTCCTGCACCTCGGATTGTCAGCCGTGGACTACGACACCGACAACGACACGCTGCGCTTGCGCGTGCGGCCGGATGCCGACTTGGCGACAGCGCGACTGGTCGACACTGGCACGTTTCTCAACGCCGATCGGCAACGTACCGTAGGTTTGGAAGCGGCCTACGTGCAAGGCCCGCTGAAAATCCAGGGCGAGTATCTGCGCTCGGAGGTGAAACGCTATGCCAGCCGTTCTACCGCACAATCGGCCGCCGAATTCAGCGGTGACAGCTGGTATGTCTATGGCTTGTGGAACCTGACTGGCGAAACCTGGACCTACAAGGCGGGCATGCCAGTCACGCCGTACGCCAACGAGACAGCGTCGGGCATGTGGCAGCTGGCGGCGCGCTACGACAGCACCGATTTGACTGACGATACGGTGTTTGGTGGTGAGGAGCAGAATCTCACCGTCGGTGCGAACTGGTATTGGCGCGCTAATTTCAAGGTGCAGCTGAACTATGTGAAAGTCAGCAGCGAGAAGTTCAACCGCACCTTGGCTCGCAACGTCAGCGATGATCCCAGCATCGTCGAGGCACGGCTGCAGTTCTACTGGTAATCACCACGCCTGCGCTTGCGGGCCGCTAGACGGCCGGACAGGCGATAATTACCCACTCATCTAGGAGCACTTGTGATCACCTCTCTCAAGCTTCGTTTTGCCGCCTTTGCGCTTGCCGCGAGTATCGTTGCACCCGCGCAAGCGGCCGACATCACCGGTGCCGGCGCGTCGTTCATCTTCCCCGTGATGACACGTTGGTCGGCCGACTACAACGCGGCCACTGGCACGCGCGTCAACTACCAGTCGATTGGCTCGGGCGGCGGCATCGCCCAGATCAAGGGTGCGACGGTCGATTTTGGCTCCTCCGACGCGCCGCTCACGCCAGCAGAACTAGCCGAGGCAGGACTGGGGCAATTTCCGTCGGCGATTGGCGGCGTGGTACCGGTCATCAATGTGCCCGGTATTGAAACCGGCAAGCTGCGTCTGACGGGTCCGGTATTGGCTGACATCTTCCTCGGCAAGCTCAAGACTTGGAACGACCCGGCGATTGTCGCGTTGAACGAAGGTGTGGCTTTGCCTGAATTGCGCATCACCGTTGTCCATCGCACCGACGGCTCGGGTACCACCTTCAACTTCGTCAACTATCTGTCCAAGGTCAGCCCGGAATGGAAGACGAAGCCCGGCGAAGGCACCAGCATTCAGTGGCCGACGGGTATCGGTGGCAAGGGCAATGAGGGCGTCGCTGCTTATGTCAAGCAGATCAAGGGCGGCATCGGCTATGTCGAGCTGTCGTACGCGCTGCAAAGCAAGATGTCCTACGTCGCCATGCAGAACAAGGCGGGCAACTGGGTGCAGCCGGGCCCCGAGAGCTTTCAGGCCGCCGCCGCAAGCGCTGACTGGACCAACACCAAAGACTTTTACTTGATCATGACCGATGCGCCCGGTGAGGCTGCGTGGCCGATTGCGGCGACCAACTTCATCCTGATGTACAAGCAGCCGAAAGACGCCGCCCGCTCCAAGTCAGTCACCGACTTTTTTGCCTGGGTATATGCGAATGGACGCGAGCAGGCTGAAGCACTGCATTACGTGCCGTTGCCGGAGCCTTTGGTCAAACAAGTGGAAACGTATTGGGCGGCCAACTTCAAGTTCTAAGGTCGATTCGGATGGCGGCATGGGAGTCATGCGGGGTCAATAGGGCGGGGCTTGACGTCTTGACCCGACTTTTGAGCCGTGTGAGGCCAGACCGGCGGGCCAAGGCCCGCCCTACGATGCCGCCGTTATCGCTGAACCCGCCTTCATCAGGCGGCTATCGGTGGCAACCCTAGCTACCGTCATATTTGCGCGGTTTAATGGCGGCTTTGCCAGCCAAGAAGGTCGACGTTGAACAGCAGTGCCGCCATGACCGCGACCGAGTCTGACCTGCGCGCCACCCAGAGTGCGCGCGCGGACCGGCTATTTGCCGGAGTGGTGGCATGCGCCGGGTACTTCGTGCTGCTGGCGCTCACTGGTGCAGCCGTGTCGATGCTCTGGGGTGGCCGCGAAGCCATCAGCACGTTTGGCTGGGACTTTTTCACTAGCAGCAATTGGGATGTTGGCGCGCGTCAGTTTGGTGCCTTGGTAGCGATCTTCGGCACCTTGGTCACGGCGACAATTGCCATGCTCATCGCCGTGCCGATCAGCTTCGGGATCGCGCTGTTCCTCACCGAGGTAGCACCGGCTTGGCTACGCGGGCCGGTAGCGGCCGCCATCGAATTGCTAGCCGGCATTCCGTCCATTATTTACGGCATGTGGGGCTTGTTCGTGCTGGCACCTTACCTCGGCGAGCATGTGTATCCGTGGGTGAACGACAACCTCGGCGAAATGGCGCTGATTGGCGCGCTGTTTCAGGGCCCGCCCATCGGCATCGGCTTGCTCACCGCGGGTCTGGTGCTTGCGGTCATGGTGATTCCGTTCACTGCGTCAGTGATGCGGGAAGTGTTTCTCACCGTGCCCACGCGGCTGAAAGAATCCGCGTACGCGCTGGGTTCGACCAAGTGGGAAGTGGTCTGGGACATCGTGTTGCCCTACACCCGCACGGCAGTGATTGGCGGCGTGTTTTTGGGGCTCGGCCGGGCCTTGGGCGAAACCATGGCGGTAACCTTCGTCATCGGCAACGCATACAAGATTTCGGCATCGCTGCTGGAGCCGGGCACGTCGATTGCGTCAGCGATTGCCAATGAATTTGCCGAAGCCATCGATCCGCTGCACAAGTCGGCCTTGCTGGCATTGGGCTTTGTGTTGTTCCTGATCACCTTCGTAGTGTTGGCCTTGTCGCGCTTGATGCTGCGCCAGTTGCAGCGGCGTGAGGGCGCGGCATGAGCACCGTGTCCAACTTGCACCGCTGGCGCGCGCTGAAGAACCAGCTGGCGCTGGTGCTCTCGGGCGCGGCTGCGCTGTTTGGCTTGTTCTGGTTGAGCTGGATTTTGTGGACAACACTCAGTCGCGGTATCGGCGCGATCAATTGGGCGCTGTTCTCACAAATGACGCCGCCGCCCAATGAAGTGGGCGGCTTGCTGAACGCGTTCGCTGGCAGCGCCATGATGTGTTTGATGGCTATTGCCCTTGGCGCGCCGATAGGCATCGCCGCTGGCACCTATCTCGCTGAATACGCCAACTTTCGCAAGATCGGCCACACCATCCGCTTCGTCAACGACATCCTGCTGTCGGCGCCGTCCATCGTCTTGGGCTTGTTTGTCTACACCATGGTGGTGGCCACGACCGGCCAATTTTCCGCGATCGCTGGCGCCATCGCGCTGGGATTCATTGTGCTGCCCGTGGTCGTGCGGACGACCGACGACATGCTGCGTCTGGTCCCCAGTCAGATGCGCGAGGCGGCCTTGTCGCTGGGTGTGCCGCAATGGAAGGTAACCGTGCAGATTCTTTACCGCGGCGCGCTGGGCGGCATCGTCACCGGCGTATTGCTGGCACTTGCACGAATCAGTGGCGAGACCGCGCCGCTGTTGTTCACCGCCTTCAGCAGTCAGTACTGGAGCCTCGACCCCACCCAGCCGATGGCCAACGTGCCGGTAGTGGTCTTTCAGTACGCCGCCAGCCCGTATGAGTCTTGGCAGGCATTGGCTTGGGCCGGTGCCTTTGTGTTGACCATGTTTGTCTTGCTGCTGGGCGTGTTTGCCCGCTTGATCCTCCTTCGCAATCGGATCACCAATGAGTGAAGTACGCCTTGCGGTGGTGCCCTCGGCCAGCTCGCCGCTGACCGGCGCCGCTCTCAAAAACAAGCTGATCGCACGCAAACTTGGCTTTCGCTATGGCGACGCACAAGCTTTGCGCGACGTCAGTATCGAGATCCCCGAACGCCGGGTGACGGCCTTGATCGGCCCCTCAGGCTGCGGCAAGTCGACGCTGTTGCGGGTGTTCAACCGCATCTACGCGATTTATCCGAAACAGACCGCGGAAGGCGAAGTCTTGCTCGATGGCGAGAACATCCTCGACCCCAAGTTTGCTTTGAGCCGGCTGCGCAGCAAGATCGGCATGGTGTTTCAGAAGCCGGTGCCGTTTCCGATGTCGATCTTCGAAAACGTGGCCTACGCGATCCGCCATCACGAGAAACTCAGCCGCACGCAGATGGAAGAGCGCGTCGAAGCGGCGCTGCAACAAGGCGCGCTGTGGGGCGAGGTGAAAGACAAGCTGAAGAAGAGTGCTTTGGGATTATCCGGCGGCCAGCAGCAACGGCTGTGCATCGCCCGCGCCATTGCCCTGCGCCCGGAAGTACTGCTGCTCGATGAGCCCACCTCGGCCTTGGATCCCATCGCCACCGGCAAGATCGAACAACTGATCGCCGAACTGAAGGCTCAGTTCACCATCGTCATTGTCACCCACAATATGCAACAGGCGGCGCGCTGCTCCGACTACACCGGTTTCATGTATCTGGGTGAGCTGATCGAACACGGCCAGACCGAAAAGATGTTCACCAACCCCGGCAAGCAACAGACCGAGGATTACATCACCGGCCGCTTCGGGTAGGAAATGCCATGACCGAACACATACTCAAGCGCTTCGACGACGACTTGCAGCGCCTGACGGGTGTCATCCTGCAAATGGGCGACAGCGCCGCCAGCCAACTCGATGCGGCCTTGCGCGCATTGGAGCGCCGCGACTCGTCGGCCGCCAAAGCAGTGATTGCCGCCGACCAAGCCATCGATGTGCTTGAGCTTGATGTCGGTCACGACGTCGTGCGGCTGTTGGCGCTGCACCAGCCGATGGCGCGCGATCTGCGCGAAGTGCTGGCCGCGTTGCGGATCGCGTCTGACATCGAACGCATCGGCGATTACGCAGCCAACGCGGCCAAGCGATCCATCGCGTTGAATGAAACCCCGGCGATTGCGCCAGTGCCCGGCCTGACCGCATTGGCGACATTGGCTGGCGAGATGCTGCGCGCGGTGCTCATCGCCTATCGCGACCGCGACGGTGAGCGCGCGCTAGCGGTGCGGGCGCGCGATGCAGAGCTGGACGCGATGTACACCTCGTTGTTTCGCGAATTGCTGACCTACATGGCGGAGGATCCGCGCAGCATTTCGGCCTCGATCCACGTGCTATTCATCGCCAAGAACCTCGAGCGCGTCGGCGATCACGCCACCAATATCGCTGAGAACATCTGGTTCATCTTGCACGGCGAGCCACCATCCGTTGCCCGCGAAAAGCGTGACTTCACGACCTTGCCAGCGAACTAGCGTAGAGGTGGACGCGGCATCGGCAAGCTCGAAACAGTCCAAATGGGACAGGATAGAAGGCCAAGATGGTTAATCCCAGCCTGACTCCAATGGCACTTCCTTAAGGCTCGTCATCCCGGCGAACGCCGGGATCCAGCTCTGTTTGAGCCTTGCTCTGGACTGCAACCGCTGGATTCCGGCGTTCGCCGGAATGACGAT
>JANNWF010000552.1:0-5569 GCA_031408455.1 Pseudoxanthomonas sp.
ACCATGTGCTCGTAGACCTCATCGCTGAGCAGCAAAATGTCAGTGCCGCGCAGGATGTCAGCCACTCGGTCCAGATCGGATCGGCTAAGCACGGCGCCCGAGGGATTGTGCGGACTGTTGATCATCAACATCCGCGTGCGCGGCGTGATCGCATCCGCCACTTGCTGCCAATCGACCGCAAACGTCGCCGGGTCCAACGG
Source organism: Pseudoxanthomonas sp. (assembly GCA_031408455.1). Classification (GTDB taxonomy): domain Bacteria; phylum Pseudomonadota; class Gammaproteobacteria; order Xanthomonadales; family Xanthomonadaceae; genus JANNWF01. Next base: position 201 of record JANNWF010000552.1, read on the forward strand.
CACATGCACGGCAACGCCGCCAGCCAAGTCAATCGCGGGTTGATAGCAGTCGTAGCAAGGGTCGAGCACGATCACTTCCTCGCCCGCTCGCACCACCGCGTGAATGGCATCAAAAATCGCCTCGCTGCCACCGCTGGTGACGGTGATGTCGCTTTCCGCATCGACGTGCGCGCCATAGCACTCGGCGATCTTCTGCGCGATGGCTTGCCGCAAAGGCGCAATACCAATGGCCGGCGCGTATTGGTTGTGGCCCGCCTGCACGGCCCGGGTCAGCGCATCAACCATCGGTGTCGGCAACGGAAAATCCGGAAACCCTTGACCAAGATTGATCGCGCCGTGCTGCGCGGCAAGTTGCGAGACCACCGAAAAAATGGTCGTGCCAACGTTCGGCAGTTTGCTGGTTGGGCTCATCCGTTGGCGGTCCGTGTTGATTGCAGGGCGCAGAGCTTACGGACAGCCGATGGCATCGGAAAGCCGCGCTGCAGGCAAGTCCATCTGCCAACGCCCGGAAAGCGGCGCCGGCAGCGGAAAGTCGACGGCGAAACGGCCGACGCTGGCGCTGCTATAGCTGCGTTGCAAGCTACCCAGTCGCGGCTGCACGGTGGGCGCGCGGAAGTCGCATAGGGGGCAGACGCCGACTCGCCAATCCAAGCCGACGGCGCCGCTGCCAAACACGGCGGCTGTGCCTAACGACCAACGGGCGACGCCTTGTTGATCGTAAAAGTAGGCCGCGATGCTCTCGAAATCCGGGCTGGCAATGACGCTGTAGCCAAAGCCCGGCCGCGTCGGCGAGAACCACAGTCCGGTGACGTCGAGCGGGCTGCCGGCAACGAGGGGACAACGGGTGTCGCCGATCCATTGCAACTTCTGACTGCCGCTGCTGCTGTCCAAACTCCAGCTGTAGGTAAAGCTTTGCTGCTCGTTCAAGCTCAAGGTCGCTTCGCCGACGCGCGTGCCGATGGCCTCTGAGCCATTCCAGCGATAACGCAACAGGTCAATCTGCCAGTGGCCTTGGCTGGCACTGGGTTGCGCGGCGGCACCCAGGTACCACGTTGGCGTGCCGTCTTCCAGATAGGTGTACCAAGCCAGCCCCCAACTGCTGCCAACCGGGAACAAGAACACACCCGAGCCATCTCGATTGGGATCGAAATATGCGCCAAAGCGTGGCTGCGCGCGTGGCGTGGTGTAGCTGAGTTCGGCGGTCAATGTGACGATGCTGTCCGCCGTGCCGGTGTTAACCGGGGTGAGGTACCAACGGCCCGGCTGCAAGATCGCGCCGGTGACAGTGAGGGTGTGATTGGCTCCCGGTCCCACCGCGCTCGCTTGCGCGGCCGCACGGGCTGGCGCGGCGGCGATCACCGGCGTTGTTGGACTCGCAACCCGCGCCGCGTAAAGGTCGACCTCACCGCTGCCAGTGCTGCGAATGGTCAGCGTGCTGGCATTGGCTGGCACATCAATGAACAAGCGCTCGGCGGCCGCGGCTGCCGGCAGGCGCAGATCGAGCGCGCGACCGGCCATCAAGGCGCGCTCGGCCAGCGGCGCGTTACCGCGCTCGATGTCGACCAACACCCAAGCAAACGGTTGCGCGGCTTCGGCCACCGCAGACAACGAGACAAAGCCACGCAACACCTCGCCGCCCACACTACTGGGCGCATCAACGGCGAATCGCAGCGGCACATTTTCGAGTCGCGCGATGGATGCCGGCGCGGTGACCGTCAACGCCGAAGCGGGATCGGCCTTCATCTCGACCAAGGTAGTGCTCAGACGCAATGAGTCACCGCCACCGGGACTGGCGCGGTAGCTCTGCGCGAGCACCCAATACCGGCGCGCAGCAGAACTTGCAGCGACGCTCACATCGCAACGCTCACTCGGGCCGGCGCTGTTGGATGTGCAAACCTCCTCGATCTCCTCCGGCAAGCCGTCGCCATCGAAATCTTCGCCGACAAACAAGTCCACATCTGGTGCCGTGGTCGAGACCAGTTCTGCCAGCAAGCGAAAGCCAGCCGGCGCATTGGAGCCAGGCACGTTGACCAAGCTGACCAGCGTGCCCGGTCCAAAGGCATCGTAGATAACCTCGCTGGTCGGGTCTTGCACCACGGTCTCCACCCGCCGCGTTGGCGTGGTTAGCGCCGTTACACCCAAGGTCAGATCCGGTAAGGCGATCAAGCTCGACAAACTGACATTGGAAACGCCGCGTTCCGCCGCGCTGGACAGATTAATCGTCGCCGGCAATGCTCCCGGTGCCGAAAACACATGGGCAGTGATGCGCGCGTCCGCCGCTGGTGGACCGCTGACTCGGCGCAAGTTGAGCCCGCCAGACACCCATTGCCCGGCAAGCAGTGGGCTGTCGACGATCAATTCGATATCGAGTGACTGGGTGCCCCCGGCGACCAGATCAAATTCAGCCGGCGTGACCACCGCGCGCGCGCCAGCGGGCAATTCGGCCTCTACTCGCCAACGACCACCTCCAACCAAGTCGCGAACCTGTCGACGGAAGCTGCAGCGCTCGAAGCACTGCGCATCGACGACGGCCGCTTGATTGAGGGTAGCCGGTTGTCCGCCAAGTGAAGGCCGCGCCGCGCGAAACTCCGCCGCACTGACCGGGAAGCTCAATCCAACGCGCAGCGCATCTGCCACAGAAACACGACCGTTGCCTTGCTCAAACGGAGTTGCCACGCGCAAACCGTCCGAGCTTTTGACCACCGGCCGAGCAGTGGTGACGAGGGCGGATTCGATGTCCGACGCCGTCCAATTGGGTCTGAGTGCGCGCAACAAGGCGACTGCACCGGCGATGTGCGGCGTCGCCATCGAGGTGCCGGAGAAGAATGCAAAACCGTTGCCCTCGCCTGCTGCCGCCAAAATCGAACTACCCGGCGCGCTGATATTGGGTTTCAAAACCCCCTCAACCGAGCCCGGACCACGACTGCTGGATGAGTTCAGGATGTCCGCAACGGTCGCCAAACTGCCTATCTGCCCACCTTCAAGGCGGCCGCGATGGCCGCTGCCGGAGGCCAGCCATTGGCGCAATTCGCTGCCCGCCTGAAATCCGATATGCGTCGCGGGAATACTGAGCGCATCAGCCACCGTGCCCTCACCTTCCAGCGCAGTGTTGGTCAGGATCATGCCGCCGCCACCGGCCAGACGGACGTTGTTACTTTTAGCGACGCGCGCCTGCGTGCCGCGCGCGCAAACCACAATTTCGCCGTTAAACACGCGCCCCAGGAAAGGGTTGCTGACGCCTGTGGGCGGTGAATCTTGATTGCTACCCATACTGCAACCCGGGAAATCCAAAGGCACCACAATGCTGGCTGGACCATAGCCCGCCGTTGAGCCCTGCCCAAGCAACACGCCACCTTGCGGCGGCGCGCTGTTGCCGCCGGTCAAATCGACCAAGCGATTGAGCACCGCGCGATCATGACTGCTATTGGCCGCAGCGATCACCCACGGCGCGTTGCTCGGCGCACTGACCGTACTCGCACCTGGGCCGGAATTGCCCGCCGCCGCCACCACCACGATGCCGGCCTCGCGCGCATTCAGCATGGCGATGGAATCGCTGGTATTCCACGGGTCGCGCGCGTCGGCACCAATCGAATAGTTGATCACCGCGACGCGATCCGTCACCGCCTCATTGATTGCTGCCAGCACCCAACTGCCGCGGCAGTCTTCAACGTCTTCGCAGGCCTTGTAGTGAATGATGTTGGCGTGCGGGGCCACACCCGATACTAGTCGCGGCGAGACTCCACCGCCTGAGAATGGAGGGTTGGTGTTCAATAGATTGCCGACCGCAGTGGCACTCACGTGGCTGCCGTGGCCGTCTTGATTCAGTCCTACATTGGCCTCCAGGTCACTGCAATCAGTGGAGTTATGCACGCCCGTACAAATGGTGAAATCGTGAATGCCGATCAACTTGGCATTGCAAAAGGTCGGATTAGCGATGCACAGACCAAACACTTGGCCACGCGGATTGGTATGCACATAGCCATCCACCGGGCCCACGGCGGCAAACGCCGGATGGGTGCGATTGATGCCTGAATCAATCACGCCGACGACCACACCTTCGCCGCGACTGGCGAGTCCATTCGCGCCCGTCCAAACCTGCGAGGCACCGATCCACTGCGGCCCAGCATCGGTCATCGGCGCGCGCATGAACTCAGGCTCGACGAGGGCAATGCCGGCCAGTGCGGCAACTTGCGCCGCTTCGGCCGCGCTCAAATGCAGCACCGCCAGATTATTGACCACGTCCAAACTCAGACTCGGATCGACACGCCGGCCTAGCGCTGCCGAAATATCCCGCAGGTGCTCATCGCGACGCTCAGCCAACCAGGATCGATACGCCTTGGCCGCCGCTGAGCGCACATCCAAATGACGCTCGCCGGTGACTGCCGGGCTAGTCGCCTTCAGCGCTGCTTTTTGCGGATCGCTATCACCCGCAAAACCTTGAAAGGCGGCTAAGGGCGGCTCAGCAAAGGTGACCAGATAGTTGCCTGCGACCGGCGATTTCGCCTGGGTGATGGTGGCGCTGCCGAACGTCGCGACCACGCCTGCCAATGCAAGCGCCAGTGCCAAGGCATTACGAGTCATGAGAATTAACCCACTTTGAGCAAGCGCGCAGTTTACCGGTGCAAGCTGAAGCCCATGTCGCGAGGCCATCGCGCTTGGCGCGGGACAACACCCACCAAGGCGGATCTTGACCCGCCACCCACGCGCGAGTCACTTTCGGCGGGCCAAGGCCCGCCCAATAGGTGCCGTGTAGCGTCGCTGTCTTTGCCACCCACACCCGCCCCTATCACCCGCTAGAACCGCCACTGCGTTACCCTGCGCGCCCGCCGCTGGTGTGCATCCACAGCGCTGCCCTCTCAAGTTGACCCGCCATGCCCCTGATAACTGTGCAAGACCTCGACTACTCGGTCGGTGGCCCGCTGCTGATCGAACAAGCCACCTTCAGCATTGATCGCGGTGAGCGGATTTGTATCGTGGGTCGCAATGGCGCGGGCAAGTCGACCTTGCTGCGTTTGTTGGACGGCGAGCTGAGCCCGGATGGCGGGCGGGTGATTCGCGAGATTGGGGTGCGCGTCGGTCGGATGGCGCAAGAAGTCGATGCTGGCATCCATGGGCAGGTTTTCGACGTGGTGGCCGCGGGCGCGGGCGATCTGGGTGAATTGTTGGCGCAATACCACCATGTCAGCCACGCCGCCGAGTTCGACGCCAAGTTGCTCGCCGATCTGCACGAGCGCATCGACGCGGCCGAAGGTTGGACGCTGGAGAGCCGGGTTGAGAAGGTGATTGAACGCTTGAGCCTGCCGGCTGAGGCTGAGCTGCGCAAACAGGTGCTGGACGCCCTGATCGGGTTGACGATGGCGGTGCTGGCA
>JANNWF010000553.1:0-2089 GCA_031408455.1 Pseudoxanthomonas sp.
CCCAGCCCCGCTTCTTCAACACTAGAAATGGGCCCCCAACGCATCATCTGTCTCACCGAAGAACCCACCGAAACGCTGTACTTGCTCGGTGAGCAGGCACGCATCGTCGGTATCTCGGGCTTTACCGTGCGGCCACCGGAGGCACGACGCGACAAGCCCAAGGTCAGCGCGTTCCTGAACGCCAAGATCGATCGCATCCTCTCGCTCAAGCCCGATCTGGTCATCGGTTTCTCCGACATCCAAGCCGACATTGCGCAGGCGCTGATCAAGGCCGGCGTGGAGGTCTGGATCACCAATCACCGCAGCGTTGACGGCATTCTCGACTATGTCCGCCGGCTGGCTGGGATGGTTGGGCGCAGTGTCGAGGGAGAGGCGTTGGCGTCGGCGATGCAAGGTGGGTTGGAGAAGATTGAGGCGCAAGCGGCGACGTTGACCAAGCGTCCCAAGGTGTACTTCGAAGAATGGGATGAGCCGCGCATTCCGGCGATCCAGTGGGTCGCCGAGTTGATCCGTATCGCTGGCGGCGACGACATCTTTCCCGAGCGCGCCGCGTGTTCGCTGGCACGAGATCGCATCCTCGCCAACGACGACGAGATCATCGCGCGGGCTCCGGACATCGTGATCGGCTCGTGGTGCGGCAAGAAGTTTCAGGCCAGGAGCGTAGCGGCTCGACCCGGCTGGGACCACGTGCCCGCGGTACGCGACGGCGAGCTGCACGAAATCAAATCGCCACTTATCCTGCAACCGGGCCCGGCCGCATTGACCGATGGGATCGACGCCATCTGTTCGATCATCCAAGCGTGGGCGAAGCGTCGTCCTGCTTGATGCGGCAATGGAGCCCAACCTTACCGCTCGGACTCGCGCCCCAGCCCCCAGCCCCTAACCTCGCCCTAGCTCTCAAAAGTCCCCAACCCCATTCCCGCCAGCATCCCCGTCATCTGCCCGGCCAATGCCGCGCGCTCGCTGGAGGCATTGCCCTGCTCGGCGCGCTTGGCGACGCCTTGGGCGATCGCCGCCAAACGAAAAAAACTGAAGGCAAGCACGAAGCCCCAATTCGGCACTTCGCTGTCGCCAGACAGCTCGGCATAGCGTTGCAGCAATTGCGACTCGGTCGGAATGCCGGCAGCGCTTCTATCCATGCCACCTAGACCTGGCAGGGTCGGGTTACGCGGCAGGCGCAGGGCCATGCAGAAGTAGCCCAAGTCGGCCAGCGGATGGCCTAGCGTCGACAATTCCCAATCCACTACTGCAAGCACACGTGGCTCGGGGGGGTGAAAAATCAGGTTGTCGATGCGGAAGTCACCGTGCACCAATGCGACGCGGCCGTCGTCGGCCGGACATAGCGCCGGCAGGCGCGCGATCAGCTCGTCCATGGCGGCAATCGGAGTGGTTTCGCTGGCACGGTATTGCTCGCTCCAACGGCTGATCTGGCGGGTGAAGTAATTGCCGGGTTTGCCGTAATCGCCGAGCCCCACTGCCGCCACGTCGGCGTTGTGCAAGGTTGCCAAGGTAGTGATGATGGCGTCGAAGTAGGCACCACGATCCGCCGGAGCGATGTCCGGCAGCGCCGGGTCCCAGAAGATCCGGCCCTCGACGAATTCCATCAGATAAAACATCGAGCCGATGACCGACTCGTCGCGACACAAATGCAGCGGCCGCGCCAGCGGCAGCGCCGAGCCATGCAAGGCGCTCAACACGCGGAACTCGCGATCTACCGCATGCGCCGAAGCCAGCAGCGTGCCAGGTGGTTTGCGTCGCAGTACATAGCGACCGCTGGCGGCATCAATACGATAGGTCGGATTGCTCTGTCCGCCAGAGAATTTGCTCGCGGTCAGTGGACCCTGGAAGCCGGCGAGATTGGCTTCGAGATAGGAGCCAAGCGCATCCAAAGGAAGTTCAAGTGCCGCAGCCATCTAAATCTCCTGAGGGGTTACCGTTTCAGCGCCAAACCAACTGCTGCATTGTTCTGACTCTTCTACCGACTCGGACACTAATCGCAATGGCACTTCTTGCCGCTCGTCATCCCCGCGAAGGCGGGGATCCAGTGCTTGCTGGGCCGTTGCCTAGCTCCCAAGTCAATGGATTCCCG
>JANNWF010000554.1:0-2727 GCA_031408455.1 Pseudoxanthomonas sp.
GCGGGTCGTCGAAGGCTGGCGCAAGCCCGGCGGCCGGAAACCGATCTGCGAGGTAGATGGTGATGGCAACCTGTTCGGTGATCACCGCGTCGCCGTGCAGCAAGGTCGGCAACTTGCCCAGCGGGTTGAGTGCCAAAAACTCGGGCGTGCGGTTTTGGCCTGTCGCGAAATCAATGAACTTCACTGTGTACGGCTCGCCCAAGGCCTCGAGCAGCACGCGGGTGGTGGCAGAGCGGGACTTGGGGTTGTGGTGGAGGGTCAGGACGGGCGCGGACATGGCGATTCTTTGGCCGGTGGGAGGTGCGGAAACGGTAACGGAGTTTGCGGACATTTTCTGTCCTCGATAGGCCGTGGTGTTGTCGACCTCCGCTTGCCTGCTGCGATCGGCCAGCCTGCTGCAATCGCGGCGACACTGGCCGGGTTCGACGCTGGCGCATGAATTGGGCGTCGACGCGCGCACCATGCGCCGCGACGTGGATCGCCTGCGCGAACTGGGCTATCCAGTGGAAGCCTCGTCCGGCGTCGGTGGCGGCTACGCGCCGGGCCGTGGCGCCGACCTGCCGCCGCTGGCGTTGGAAGACGACGAGGCCACGCCGCACTTGGTGAATACCGTCACGCCGATCGAGCTTCTTCGTCGCCGAGCAGGTCGATGTTCCGCCGCTGCTGCGGCACCATCCCGCGGAGTACGGAGGAGCCGAAGACGACCTCGATTACGCATTCCACGAACTCGTGGCGCTGCGGCCTGCCACGAGCGCTGACCGCGAGAATGTGATCAAAACGATGGGCGCAGTGCCAATCACTGAGTTGTTTGCGGCTGCAAGAGGCCGATGGAATTGCAGCCTGTCCCCATACGGGAGGTGGTAAGCGGCCAATCTGCGGCCACTTGCCATCGACTGCATCGGTATCGGCCTAGCTGCAACTGGCGGGGCGCTCGGCGTTGATGAACATCTGATCTGTCCGACCCGCCATCTACAATGCCGGCATGTCGGATTCGCCACCCCAGTCCGGTTCCGCCATCCCGGCCGCGCGCGGCCTGTGGCTGCTGTTGCTCGCCTATCCATTGCTTACGCATGCTGCGGTCTACTTTCACAGCCTTGCACTGAGCGCGCTGGCGGCGTTGCTGCTGTTGCTGGTGATGTTGGCAGTGCCGTTGCGCGCTGGTCGGCGCTGGGCCTGGCTGTTGCTGTTGTTGGGCGGCGCGTTGCTGCTTTGGTTTGCGCGCGCGACCGGGCGTCAAGATGCATTATTGGCACTGTATGCCGCACCGGTGCTGATCTATCTGTTCCTCGCTGTGTATTTCGGGCGGACGGTGCTGCCGGGGCGGGTGGCGCTGATCACGCAGATGGCGTTGCGTCTGCATGGCGAGGACGTTCGCGATGTCGCCGACGTAGCGCGCTACACCCGCCGCCTTACCGCGGTCTGGTGCGGTCTGTTTCTGCTGCTGGCGACGACCAACGCGCTGCTCGCCGTGCTGGCGAAGCCGAATGGTGTGCTGGAGTTGCTCGGCATCGCTTCGCCGTTGCCGCTGCCGCCGACGCTGTGGTCCGCGTTTGCCAACTTCGGCAGCTTCGCGCTGGTGATGCTGCTGTTCGCGGTGGAGTTTGCGTGGCGGCGGCGGCGCTTTCCCGAGCAGCATGCGCGCTATCGGAGCTTGTTCGATTTCCTCGCTCACCTGCGCAAGACGATGCCCGCGTTGCGTGGTCTCGATCCGGACCTGAGCTCGCCCGAGACTGCCAGTCTCGACAACGCTTCCGGCGAGCGACCACTGATCGTGCAACCTTCTCGTCGTCGATTGCTGCTCGTTATTCTGTTGCTGGCGCACACGCTCGGCCTTGCATTGATGGTTGCCGCCGCTTGGACCGCTGGCATCACATTGATCTTCGCCAGCCACCTGTTTCTGCTGTGGGGCACGCTGAACCCCGGCTCGACCCTGTGTGGCGCACTGGTGCAACGCTTCGCCACCGGCCGGAACGACCTGTGGTTGACCATCGATGACGGTCCCTCGGACGACACCGCGGCCATTCTTGACCTCCTCGATGCGCATGCCGCGAAGGCAGCTTTTTTTCTGGTCAGCGAACGCGCGAAGGCTAGGCCCGAGACAGTGCTGGAAATCCTGCGCCGTGGCCATTCCATCGGTAACCACAGCGCGACTCATCCCGTTGCATGGTTCTGGGCAGCGACGCCGCGCGTGTTGCGCCGCCAGATCGGCGAGGCGCAGGCGGAACTTTCGCAACTCTGCAGCCAGCCGCCGCGGCTATTTCGCGCCGTGGTGGGCATGGCCAACTTGTTCGTTGAGCCGGACCTGCAACGCCACGGGCTGACTCGGATCGGCTGGTCCGCGCGCGCTTTCGATACCCGCCATGTCGATCCGGCTCGGTCATGGGCGCGCTTGCGCAAGGCCATTTCGCCGGGCGCGATCGTGCTACTGCACGAGGGCGCCGCGAACGGTGCCAGCGTGCCGACGTTGGCGCATGTGCTGCTGCAGCTCGATGCGATGGGTTACCGCTGCGTACTACCGGATTCCGAGGGCGGGATCTCGGCCACGAGCAGCCAGTTGTTGAACGGCGTGCTGCCCCACAGCGGCGAAAACTGCACTGCCAACCCCGCGTCAGTCAGCAGTGACGTGAGCCCTTCGCGCGTCGGGTAGGCCTTCGGCCCGGTATTCATCCAGCGTAGCAACCGCGATAGCCAGTCGACCGCACGCGTGATGCGGGCGCGCCAGCCGTT
>JANNWF010000555.1:0-1580 GCA_031408455.1 Pseudoxanthomonas sp.
CTCGCCCAGCAATGGCGCGCAGAAGGCGATGATGACGATGCCGTCATTCGCCGCGCGTTGAGTTGGTTCAACGCCGAGTTCACTTACACCTTGAATCCGACCCTGCTCGGTCGCGACAGCGTCGATGATTTCCTGTTCAACACCAAGGCAGGTTACTGCGAGCACTTTGCTTCGTCGTTTGCTGTGTTGATGCGCTCGGCGGGCATTCCGGCACGCATCGCTACCGGCTATCTCGGTGGATCAACCAACTCGCTCGGCGGTTACATGGTGGTCAGACAGTCGGACGCGCATGCGTGGGCCGAAGTCTGGTTGCAGGATCGCGGTTGGGTACGAATCGACCCGACCAGCGCGATCGCTCCTGAGCGAATTGAGAGCGGCATCGGTGCACTGGGTGCCGATGACCGTATGCCACCAGGCTTGGCGCGCACCCTGTTGGAAGCAGCGGACTGGATGCGCCGCGGCTGGAACGACCTGGTGCTTGGATTCGATGCCAGCAAACAAAGCCAGTTGCTGATCCCGCTGGGCATCGAGACCGCAGATTGGCAGCAGCTTTCCATCGCCCTGATGTCGGCCGCCGGCATCGCGATCCTGGTCACCATGGTGCTGTTGCTGCGACCAGCCAAGGATGATCGCGATGCGCTCAGCCGAGCGCATGCCGCATTTCAGCAGCGCTTGGCCAAGCGCGGCGGGCGCAAGGCTCCCAGCGAAGGTCCGCTGGCATTTGCAGAACGCATGCAGCCGATGTTCCCCGCCGATGCAGGGCAGATCACCGCACTCAGCATGCGTTATGCGCGCCAGCGTTACGCTCCTTTGGCTGCTGATCCGCAAGTCGAGCATTCACTCTGCACCGACCTGCGGGGTTTTCGCCTCACCCCCGAGGAGCGACCATGACCCGCTATATGCCGATTGCATCGCTGATTGTTGTTGGCCTACTCACAGGCTGCGCCACGGCCCCCAAACCATTGCAAGGCGAATTTGCGCAGATCTTGCCGGCCGAGGTCGGAACCGAAGCGCCGATTGGCCAGCGGGTGCGCTGGGGCGGGGAAATCGTTGCCGTCGATACGCAAGCGTCGCGCAGCTGTTTCGAATTGCTGGGCAAGTCCTTGAATGAATCCGCCCGTCCTAGCCGAGCCGATGAAACCGCAGGACGGTTTTTGGCCTGCCGCGATGGCTTCTACGATCCGGCCCTGTTTGAAGTCGGTCGCGATCTGACCGTGGTTGGGACGATCGAAAGCATCGAGCCGCGTCCGATTGGCGGCTTCGAGTATCGCTATCCGAAAATTGCCGCTGACGTTATCTATTTATGGCCAATGCGCGACCCATATCGGATGCGACCCGTCGGGTTCTGGGTGGGCCAGCACGGCAATGCATGGCTAGGGCATTGGACGCCGATTTACTTTCCCTATTGATGCGAACCGCGCCAGCAAAAGTGATGCCCTCGTAGGGCGGGCCTTGGCCTGAGCTCTCCCCACATTTTCACAACCCAGCGGCTGCGTTTTGGGCGCACAGGGTTGCCAGGCGTTGGCGGAACAACTGTCGGCAGATTTCTGGAGGCAATGTGATTTGGCGTAGCCACGCGA
>JANNWF010000556.1:0-2732 GCA_031408455.1 Pseudoxanthomonas sp.
CGGGCACGTCAAGATCGTCGACCGCAAAAAAGACATGATCTTGGTGTCGGGCTTCAACGTGTATCCCAACGAAATCGAATCCGTCGCCGCCAGCTGCCCCGGCGTGCTCGAATGCGCCGCCATCGGCATTCCAGACAAGAACTCCGGCGAAGCGGTGAAGTTGTTCATCGTCAAGAAAGATCCGAACCTGACCTTGGATCAGGTCAAGGACTACCTGGCCACGCAACTCACCGGCTACAAGAAGCCCAAGCAGATCGTGTTTATTGATGACTTGCCGAAGAGCAACGTGGGCAAGATTTTGCGGCGGGAGTTGCGGGATACGAAGCCAGGCTCATAGATAGCAGCCTGTCGGACTTAGGTTCGACAGACGGCTAAGTTTGCTCTGCCTCATGTTAGGCATGTGTGCTCGGTGAGAGGATCTCTGCAACCCAGCATGCAAGCAGTTCCGCATCCCTCGATGCGGACTCCGTGTATTTGCGGGCGTAAGTCGCTCCTCGCATGAGCAGGCAGCCGCTGCTGACGAGCCGGTTCATGGCGGCGTGTGCGGTGCGCCATCGACGGTGTCGCCGACGGGTGGCAGTGTGCTTGCCGGGGTGGACGCGTTGCCAGCGGCGCCCCGGTGTCTCAGCAAGTCCTGTCGCAGACCCGCAATTTCTTGGTTCAGAGCGGCCATCTGACGATGCATGTCACGCAGGATCTCGCGCTCAATGATTCGTTCTTCGGTCTCTATCCAGCGTGTCGCAATGGCGGCTGTCACCAAAGAAAGAGTGCCAAACCCTAGCAGCACCACGAACACCGAAAATATCTTGGAAGCCACGGTGGAGGGCACGATATCGCCGTAGCCAACCGTCGCGGCGGTGTTGAATGCGAGCCACAGACCATCACCAAACGTAGGCGTCTTTGGTTCCAACCACCAAAAACCCAGCCCACACAGCCCCAGCAATCCCGTCGCCGAGACCAGCATGTGCCCAAGCCCGCCACGGTTGAGCAAGTGGCGAAGCTCCCACCCCATGCGCACCAGCGTGAGAAAAGCCACCACCAGCCGCAACCCGAGCGCCTCACTGGAGGTGCTGCTGGGGGGGGCCGCCGCTGCCAGCAACAAGCCCACGACCAAGAGAAGATCCTGAGGGCGGGCCGCTAGGAGGGAGGCCAGCGTGCCCACAGGCCGACCGATCTGCAGCAATGCTGAGAGCAGAGTGAGCGCCGCCAGCAAATAGGCAGCGGGTGCCAACCAAGAGGGTGCCTCGCTCAAAATCTCTACGTAAAACGCTGGCACGGTGCCGGCCAGAGCCAACAACACGGGCCAGCGCCAACGCTGATCGATCACTCCGGCACGCAACGCATCTGCGGGCGAGCGCTTATGGTGCCCAAAGGCACGACGGTAAAGGCGGCGCGACAACTTCGTGATCATGCCTTTTTCCAGCCGCTTACTTGGACCCGCCGGTGTTGAGTGCCAATCGTGCTTGGTGAGGTAGTCATTCGGCTTACCGCCCGAGGCCAATTGATCGAAGACGACCACTGCGCAGGCATGAGTCCGCGGTGAAGCGACAGCGATGCTCAGGTCGGTGTGGGTATGCCAATCATGCGGTCATGTTTCAAAAAGTGCTTTCGGGCCGATGCCACCAACTGCTTCTCCGTCGGATGGTCAACGACTTCGAAACCGACGATCCGGGTCGCCGTATCGGGGCTGTGCTTCTTGGTGTAGTGCTCGAAGTGTGCCAAGCCAGTCTTGGGGCCGACCACGAGCACTTCAGGAATCTTTGCCAAGGCCTCACAGACATGGCCGAAGAACTCGTGCTCGGTGCCCGTGTTGAGCGGTGTGATGGCTGTGCGCTTTGACCTTTTGAGCCTCCACGTGCTCTGCATCGAATTGCAGAATTTGGGCAGTCTGGTGGTCGAGCCAGACCACTGCATGGAACATCGTCATGAGGATTTTCCTTGGCTGGGTGGTGGGCGGTAGTTTGAGGACTCAGCGGGCGCCGGCTTGTTCGAATGCAGCTTGGCAGCGCACGCATCGCAGCGCCCACGGCTCAATCTTCAGGCGATCGAATGGAATGTCGCCGTCGCAGGCGCTGCACGCACCAAATACGCCATCTTTGAGGCGGTTCAGGGCTTGTTTTACGGCGCTCAACTCCTGCAACTCATTGTCGACAGTCGCCATGTCCATCTCGCGTTCGCTCTCGCGCTTGGGTGCATCATCGTTGTCTAGCAGCAGCGCTTCGTGCGCATGCTCGGCGCGCGACTGGCCCTGCATTTGCTCGGCCAGTCGCTGGTCCAGTGAGTGCTGCCGTTGCAACAACGCAGATTCAAGTGACGCCCGCTGGCCGCGAGTCAGGTGAGATGTCATGGCTGGGTTTCCGAGCGGTGGCGAGGGGGGAGATCGAGGCAGGATGCGCCAATCACTCTCCACTTATCTTGAGCGTTCTATGGCCATCACGCTTTGATGGACGTCAAGTCTGAGCAGAAGTCGCAGCTCCCCCGCTGCGAGGCTGCCGGCGGTCAATTGGCTAACGAGTGACCTACCCGACCTCAGGTATTGGAAGACGACTCTCCATTCACAATGGAAACGCACCCCGCCACTGCCCCCTACTTGATCGGATACACCTGTGCTGCATCAATCTGTTCGCCCACCACATCTGCACCTGGCGGCGGCACGAAACGAAACGTGTCGGCGGCGAAATCGGGGTTGCGGGTCCAATCGGTGAACACGATCTCGGTGCGTTGGCCTAATG
>JANNWF010000557.1:0-3367 GCA_031408455.1 Pseudoxanthomonas sp.
GCCACAAAGGGGACCCGAGATCAAAAGCCGAAGCAAAAGCCACAGCCACAGCCACAGCCACAGCCACAGCCACAGCCACAGCCACAGCCACAGCCACAGCCACAGCCACAGCCACAGCCACAGCCACAGCCACAGCCACAGCACCAGCACCAGCACTGGAACTGGAACTGGAGCTGGAGCTGGAGCTGGAGCTGTCGGCGCGGGGCCTTGTGGGCGGCTGCTTATACAATCGCGGTTTTGCTGGTCGGAAAATTCATGCAACGCATCGAACATCGGGCCTGTTTTGGGGGCTGGCAAGAGGTTTGGGAGCATCGGTCGGAGGTGTTGGATTGTTCGATGCGGTTTGGGGTGTATTTGCCGCCGCAGGTGAGTGCGGAGCCTTGCCCGGTGTTGTATTGGTTGTCAGGCCTGACTTGCACTGAACAAAACTTCATCAGCAAGGCGGGGGCGCAGCGTTATGCGGCTGTGCATGGGTTGATTCTGGTTGCGCCCGATACCAGTCCGCGTGGCGAGGGCGTTGCTGACGCGCCGGGCTACGACTTGGGTCAAGGCGCGGGGTTCTATGTCAATGCGACTCAGCGGCCGTGGTCGGCGCATTTTCAGATGTACAGCTATGTGGCGGCCGAGCTGCCCGCCCTGATCGAGAAGAGTTTTCCTGCTTCGGATCGTCGTGGCATTTTTGGGCATTCGATGGGTGGGCATGGTGCGCTGGTGATTGGTTTGCGCGAGGCTGAGCGTTACGCATCGATTTCGGCATTCGCGCCCCTTGTGGCGCCGTCCAAGGTGAGCTGGGGACGCAAAGCCTTGGCCACCTATTTGGGCGATGACGAAGCCCACTGGGCGGCGTTCGACGCCTGCAAGTTGGTGCTGAGCGAGCGTGACACTGCGCTCGAATCGGTGCGTCCGTTATTGATCGACCAAGGCGATGCCGACGAATTTCTCGCCGAACAATTGCAGCCGCAGCGTCTCGTTGATGCTTGCCGCGAAAGCGGCCGGCCGCTGAGCCTGCGCCTGCGGTCGGGCTATGATCACAGCTACTACTTCATCGCCAGCTTCATCGGCGAACATATCGCTCACCACGCTGCCGCTCTGCGCGGCGACGATCACGCATAGACACCATCATGAATTCAGAAAAACGGCTTGCCAGCGCCACGCTCAGCGATGCAGACATGGAACGCCTCGAGGGCTTGCTTTGGGAGCGCGCGGTACCCAACGGCGGCATGCCTCTGGAAATGCTCGACGGCTATTTCTGTGCCTTGGCCTGCGGCCCGGAGCTGGTGCTGCCCAGCGAGTACAACCGTGCCATTTGGGGCGATCCGCCGCCGGTGTGGGAGTCGGTCAGTGAGGCCAGTGAGTCGTTCTACCTGATCCAGGGTTACTGGAACCACATTGTCGAACGCATCAGTCGCGATCCGGAAGAAGACCCTGAAGCGGCCGCCCCGGCGATCATGATGCCGGACGCCTTGCTGGCCGACTTTGATGCGCTGATTGAAAGTGGTGAAGTGCCGGCGTCGATGGACGAGGAAACCCGCGCTTTCCCCTTGGCTTCAGGATGGGCGTTGGGCTTTTTTCTGGGTGTCGAGCTGCGCGAAGACGCCTGGAATGATTGGGCTGACACGCATGACCACATCGACGAGCACTTGAGCGACATCCAGCGTCTGATGCAGGTACCCGGTGGTCCGGATGACGAAGACGACCCTGAACTGGCGGCCGACGACGAGCTCGATCCAGACGAGGACGACGAGCCGCTCAATCCGCCGGCGTTGATCGAACGCCTCGACATCATGTTCGACATCCCGCACATGCTGCGTGCCTTCGATAGCCTGCGCCGCGCCGAATTCATCCGCGCGCAAGGGCCTGCCAAACGGGAGGACACTCCGGGAAGGAACGACCCTTGCCCCTGTGGCAGCGGCAAGAAATACAAGAAGTGCCACGGTGATCCACAGCGGCTGCATTGAGCGAGAGTCCGCAGAGCACAGGACAGTCCTACATCGGCGGTGTCGACCCTGGTTGCCCGCAACTCACGCACTCCAGATCGCGAGTCAGCCCGACGCGCTCAAAGCGCATCCGCAGCGCATCGACCCGCAGCAGCGTGTCGATCAAGGGCTCACCGAGCCCAAGCAGCAATTTGATGGTTTCAGTGGCTTGCAGCATGCCGAGCAAGCCGGGTAACACGCCGAGCACCCCAGCCTCGGCGCAATTGGGTGCGAATTGTGCCGGCGGTGGCTCCGGAAACAGGCAGCGATAGCAACTGCCGGGCTGGCCCGCGCGGGTGGGCCAGAACACCGCCACTTGCCCGGCAAAGCGTTGCACGGCGGCATACACCAGCGGCAATCCCAGCGCGATGCAGGCGTCATTGACCAGATATCGGGTGGCAAAGTTGTCGCTGCCATCGACGATGACGTCGTGGCCGGCCAGCAGCGAGTGCGCGTTCTCCGCCAGCAAGCGCTGCTTGATCGCGCTTACTTCGATAGATGGGTTGAGCGCCAACAAACACTCGCGAGCCGAGTCGACTTTGGGTCGGCCAATGTCGGCATCACGATGCAGCACTTGCCGCTGCAAATTGCTGCGCTCGACCAGGTCATCATCGATGACGGTGATCCGGCCGACACCGGCCGCGGCTAGATACAGCGCTGCCGGCGAACCCAGTCCACCCGCGCCGATCAGCGCCACTCGCGCCGCACGCAACCGACGCTGACCTTCAATGCCAACATCGCTGAGCAACAAGTGCCGCGAGTAGCGCTCAAGAAACTCGGCCGACTCGCTCGCCGGTGTCATCGGCAATTCCTCCGCCGACCAGCGTGTAGTACCGCCCGCCACCGAGCAAACACGGGTGTAACCGCGGGTTTGCAGTGCCTGCGCAGCAGCGGTGGAGCGTCGGCCGCTGGCGCAAATCAGCATGACTTCGGCGTCAGATGTGGCGATCCAACGAGCGGGTTCCTCGATCAGCGCCGCCATCGCTACGCCGCGCGCGGGTGCCGCCATACCGCTAGCCCGCTCGCCGTCATCGCGAATGTCGAGCAGTACTGCACCGGCCTGCGCGCGTGCGAGTGCCGCAGCGGGGTTGATTTGATTGCTGCCTAGGGTGGTCGTCATCACATAATTCTACGGCGACGCTACCGGGTGCGAACCCAGTCGACAAAGGTTAGGCCGACAGCGCAATTTCATTGCCCTTGGTGTCGGCGGCACTGGCAATACTTGTGGCCGAAAGATTGGGGATACGCCGAATGCCGTCGACCTAATGCCCATCATCCCCGCGAAGGCGGGGTTCCCAATAAAGTAGGGGGAAATAGGAGTCAAGGTGGGATGGCACTTCCTTAAGGCCAAACCCCAAGAATCGTCATTCCGGCGAACGCCGGAATCCAGC
>JANNWF010000558.1:0-5268 GCA_031408455.1 Pseudoxanthomonas sp.
GAAGCAGCGGAGCAAGCTCCGCTCTACCACTGCGACCTGCGTACCGGGTTGCTTTTTTAGTGGGGAGCTTCCACCGCTGCTCTTGGCTGGCGCGCATTAATCGCTGGCCCATTCGCGGTGTATCGATTTCCACTTGAATACACCTTTGCTTCGGCGCAAGTCTTGGCGGAGGGATTCACTGCTACGACGCCTGGCCACAAGATCCTGCTACGCGCGGCCACCAGCTGGCTTAACGACCCGCCCCATACAACGGTGGCAGCGTTTCTATCGCGGTCTGCAATTTGTCAGCTCCACGCCACTGCAGCGGCCGCCGAAGCGCAGCGCGCAATTGCACCAACAGCGCGTCCCGAGTGCCAGCATCCGCGCCGTCACCAGCATACAAAAACTGCTCAAGCACGCGCATCGCCTGCGCCTGATCGGGGTCGTCGAGTTGATTCGCCAACGCGTCCAAACTGACGCCGCTGGTAGCGGGCGCCAGCCAGCGCAGTTGTCTGGCGACCTCACCTAGATCGCCAATTTCCAACGCACGCTTCAGGGCACGTGGGTCGCGCTCAACGGGCGTTGGGATTGAGGCTTGCGGCGTGATGCGGGGCTTCGCGGCGCGCTGATGGATCAAGGCGCCCAAGGTCGCTAGCCACAACGCACCCAGCAGCAAACTGATCCACGGCCACAGACCGGCATCGGTGGCGATCTGCGCGCTAACGGGCGCGCCATTCGCGGCGCCGTCGACGGCGCCCACCACCGGCGTGACAGCAGCAGGCGCACCCATCGCCGCCAAAATCGTCAATCGTCGCGCCGGAATTTCCGCCTTCTCGCGCCGGTCCGTCTGCGTGTTCCACCACTCGATATTGATGGCAGGAATCTGCAATTCACCGGCCTGGCTTGGCACTACCGCGAAGCGACGCACACGCTCGCCAGCCAGCCACTCGCCCGAGTCGCCGGTTTGCGAAGACTCCAGATCCGGATAGATCTGCGCACCCGCAATGGTCGGCAGACTGAGTTCGGGCAGTTGGTCGGCGGCCAAGCCGCGTGCCGCGACGCGCAGGCTCAAGGTGATGGGTTCGCCCACGCGAAACTCTGCGTCGAGTGAGCCCGACTCGTCGCTCAGGGTCAGCTCCAGGGCAGGCAACCAAGGCTCGCCCGCAGCGGTGGGTTTACGGCGCACCTCCAAAGTCAGCGCGTCGCCGGTAGCTTGCAGGCCTCGTCCCCGGCCGAAGAAACCGCCACGCCCCCCATCAATCGCGGCGCCACGAAAGCGCGGCGGGCTAACTTCCAAGCGACCGCTGCGCTCCGGCACCAGCGCGTAGCGGCGCTCGATGACTTCATAGCGGCGATTGGCGACATCCTTCTGAAAACGGGTGTCGCCGCCCAAACGTTGCACACGCGCGCCGTCGACTTGCGGCTCGTCCAACTGCCCTTCAGCCAAGTTGACGCCCACAAACAAGCGCACCACATAGCCAACCTGTTGCTGCACGTAAGGATCGGTCGGCAGCGCTTCGACCTCAAGAAACACATCTTCACCAGCACCACTGCTGGCGCCTTGCGGCGCTGGCAAGACGGTCAGCGTGAGCGGCTCGGTGGCATCGGAGCCCACGCTGAGTGCAGGGATACCGATGATGCCGGCGGCCAGCGGTTCCAGCGCCACCGCCCAAAGCTGGCGGGCCGACTGGCTGCCGTTGATCGACTGCAACTGCGAGCTATTCGAAGTGCCCAGCAAGCGGAAACTGGCCGATAGCGGCGATAGATCGGGCTGCGCCCCGCTCATGCCGTCGATCTCGATATTGAGCGTGACCGTCTCGCCCATGGTGATGGTGTTGCGGTCGAGAAACGCCCGTGCGGCGGCCTCGGCGCGACCGCTGGCAAGCGCCACAATAACGATGAGGAAAATCTTTGCAGTCAAGCTTGCAGCGATGCGTGCCACTAGTCGTTCTCCTGTCCTTGCAACTGGCGGCGCTGCGCTTCAATCGCGAACTTGCGCCGCAGCAGCCCGCCGGGATCATCCGGTACGCGCCGGAGCAGCTGCTCCATCGCTTGTTGTTGTTCGGCGGCGCTGATTTCCTCATTGCTAGGCACGGGCACCTGCCCTTCTTTTGGCTCGGTCTTTGCAGACTCTTGCTCGGCCAGTTCCTGGGCCATTTCCTCGGCAAATTGCTCGGCCTGCTGCTCGGCCTGTTGCTCGTCAGACTTGGTGGGCGTGGACTTGCTGGGTTCGTCCTCAGACTCAGAGCCAGGCTTGGGCTCACCCTCGGCGTCTCCGGTTTGGTCCTGCGATTTGCCGTCCTTGGATTCCTGATCCTGCTTTTCGCCTTCCTGCTCGCCGTCTTTCGACTGCGAGTCTTGCTCGCTATCTGACTGCTCGCCGTCTTTCTGCTCCTGCTGGTCGCCCTCGCCCGACTGTTGCTGTTGTTGCTTTTGCTGTTCCAACGCTGCCTTCACCGCATCGCGATTGGCTAGTGCGTCGGCCATATTGGCCTCGCGCTGCAGGGCTTGCTCATACGCTGCCAAGGCGTCCTCCAACTTGCCCTCGCGGGCCAAGGCATTGCCACGGTTGTAGTGAGCATCCGCACTATCCGCTTGGGCAAAGTCTTCTGCCGCGGCGGCGAAATCGTCTTGTCGATAGGCGGCGCTGGCGCGCAATTGCGAATCTTTGGCCAACTCGCGCGCGGTGGCTGGGTCCTCGCCTTGCAAGGCCTGCCACGCGCGCTGATCGTCACGCTGCCAAAGCGATGCAAAGTCGAACGCCGCCGCCGGTGGCGGTGCCAGCAAGAAACAGAGCGGCAGGCAAGCCAACCAACCGCGTCGAAACAGCAACGCGGCGATGGGCAGCAGCAACAACAGTAACCAAGCGCCTTCGTCACGAAACTGTTCGCTCAGTGCATCTTCGCTTTGCAGATTGGTATTGCCGAGGGTCGGCTCCAGCAGGTCGAGCGCCTTGAGATCCGCCATATCCACCGTCATCGGCTGGTAGTCGCCCCCCCCTGCTGCGGCGAGCGCGGCCAAACTGGCGTCATCGCGTCTGGGCAGCAGCATGCCTCCGCTGGCATCACTGACGAAGCCACCGCCACTTTTTGCAATCGGCGCACCGGCGGTTGTGCCTACACCGAGCACCGAGACTCGCAATCCTTTGCGCAGAGCCTGTGTTGCCGCTGCCTGATCGCGCGAATCACTGCGGTCGCTGAGGATCAATAGATCGCCCTGCGCGAAGCCGGCGTCGGCCAGCAACTTCACCGCTTGTTTGATCGCACGATCAGCGCGTTGCCCTTGCTCGGGCAAGGTGTCGTGATCCAAGGAGGTGAGCAGCGACTGCACGGTGTTGTTGTCATCGGTGAGTGGCGCCACCGTGAAGGCATCGCCGGCATAGGCGATAAGCGCCACTTGGCCATCGCGACGCTCGCGCAGCAAATCGGCCAGCTTGAAGCGGGCCCGGGCTAACCGATCAGGAGCGACATCGGCGGCGCGCATGCGCTCAGACAAATCAAGCGCGATGATGAGCGCGGACTCGGCACGCAACAGCGGTTGCGGCAGACGTTGCCACGCCGGTCCAGCCAGCGCGACGACGGCGATGCTTAGCGCGAGCATCGCTAGAAGCAGCGGCGCGCGCTGGCTGCGGGTATCACCCGGCTCGCGCAGGGCCGCCAGCAGATGGGCGTCCACGACGTTGCGCCACGGATCGCGGGTTGCTTGCAGACGCCGCCACGACCAACCCAGGGCCGGCAATCCAAACAAAGCCAGCAGCATCCACGGCCGCAGGAAATGGAATTCAGCAAACGTCGCGGCCATGTCGCTCATGAAGTTCGACCCGCACGGAACGGGGCGCTGGCAAGCTGGGCGACAGCGAGGCGCGAAACCAATCCCAACGCAGCCAGCAGCAAGGCGGCGGCCAATGGCCATACGAACAGCTCGCTGCGTGGACGCAAGCGCTCGCCGGCTTGAAGGGAAGGTTCTAGCCGCTCGATTTCGGCGTATATCCCAGCCAGCTCAGCTGTATTGCGGGCTCGGAAGTAACGGCCGCCGGTGCGATCAGCGACGGCTTGGAGAGTGGGTTCGTCAATTTCTGCCGGCTGCGCAAACATCATCCCCAACATGCCGCTTTGACTGCTGTCTCCACCCACGCCGACGGTGTAAACCCGGACCTTTTCCGCCACAGCAAGTTCACTCGCCTTGAGTGGGTTGAGCGCGCCCGCCGTATTGACGCCATCGGTCAGCAAGATCAGCACGCGCTGCTTGCTTGTCGTCTCGCGCAAGCGTTTTACCGCCAGTCCAATGGCGTCTCCAATCGCGGTCTCGCGTCCGGCCAAACCGATGACACTGGTTTGCAGCTGGTAGTCGACGTGCTTCAAATCGAAGGTGAGTGGCGTCATCAAATAGGCTTGCTGACCAAACAGCAGCAAACCCACGCGATCACCTTCGCGACGGCGCAGGAAATCACCTCCGACCACTTGCACGGCGGTCAAGCGATCCACCGGTCGGCCGCCGATGCGCATGTCTTCCGCCTGCATGCTGCCGGACACATCTACCGCCAACAGCAAATCGCGACCACTGCGCGGCAAATCTTGCGCCTCGCCAACCCATTGTGGCCTCGCCGCGGCGATGCACAGCAGCAGCCACGCCAGCATCGCGAGCACAGGCAGGCCAGCGAAGCGACTGATGGTCGCGCCGTCGGCAATCGCCTGAGCTTCTTCGGCAAATGGCAAACGCAGCGCGATGCCACCGCGATCTGCAGCAGCCGGCATCAGCCAGCGCAGCAACCACGGCAACGGCAGCAGTGCGGCGATCCATGGCCAAGCCCACTCAAGCATTCGGGAGGCTCCCAGGGCTAATTCTCAAGAAGCCGACCGCACACAGCTCGTCATTCCGGCGAACGCCGGAATCCACGGTCTGGCTGCTTGATCGAACCTCGCGGATCATCAGGATCCCCGCCTGCGCGGGGATGACGGGCATTACCCCTATCGCGTCGCACTCAACCATTGAACTGCTCCGCCAATGTTGTGAGCCGACGCCGCATCAGATCGGCCAATGGAGCCACGCGATGCGGGTCTACGCTGGGCTGGAACGGCCCGTCTAGAAGCACGCGACCGGCCCCCGCTGAGAATGGCTTGTCGGCATCGTTACCATCCAGAAATTCGAGCCACGCCTCTCCTGAAAGCACGAGCGCGGCGGATGCGAACTGTCGGCAAGCCCGGCGCAATAGATCGGAATAGGCAACCAAACGTTGCTTGGCATGATCGAGCGGATGTGCGTGTTCCAATCGCGTGAGTTCGTTAAGCA
>JANNWF010000559.1:0-1573 GCA_031408455.1 Pseudoxanthomonas sp.
CGCCAGATTCAGCGAATTTAGCTGCGCTCTACTAACCCTCTGCTTCGCTCGAATGCTTTTGTTGCGCGGAACGATCGTAGCGAAGGGGCGCGCGGAGCGCCGACCGAGCGAAGCGACGGCGCGCGCGGAGCGCCGACCGAGCGAAGCGAAGGCGCGCGCGGAGCGCGAACTTGTTCGGCTGTTTTCCCGGATGCAATGCCTGGTACCCGCCTAAGAGACAACGAAAAGGCGCCGCGAGTGCGGCACCTTTTCTTCCAAGCCTCAATGCCGGCAGATCGAAGTCGGATTCCAAGCCCTCAATGCACTGGCTTGGCTTCGTCGTAGCGCAGTCCCTTGTCCTTGGACTGCTCTTTCACGGTGCTGAACACTTGGTAGTCAAGCGATTCTGTGCTGCTGGTCGCAGCGGCAAGGTTGGTTTCGATATGCGCTTGCCGTTGCGAGCTCAGGCGACCAATTTCGGCCTTGATTTCGCGGCGCCGTTCGGCAGTCTCTTCAATCGCTTTGACGCGCTCGTCGGCATCCATGGCAACCAAGGGAGCTGGCAAATTGGCAGTGGGTACGTCAGCCAGTTTGATCTTGCCGGTGCTGATGGCATCGACCAACTCACTCTCGCCCAGCAAGTTGCTGGCACCGGCGGCCGAAGTATTGAACTGGGCGCGTTTGGCTTGCGCCGCGGGTGAGGCAGCCGCGTGTACTTTCTCGGCAGCGGCCTGCTTGACCGCCATCGCCTCGCGGGTGTCAGCCGTGCCAAAGAACATGCGGCTGTCGTCCAACTCGCGGGAAAGTGCGGCAATCGACTCGTCGAACGGCGTGACTACCGCCACCGCGCTGCCACCTTGGCCGACTTCAAAGTAAGCACCGCCGGCGAGCGAAGCGATCTGTTGCCAGCTGGCACGGGTGTCGCCGTCGCTGCCGGCTTGAATGGTGTTGACCACGATGCCGCGCCCACTCGCCGACTTCACGATTTGCGGAAAGCCGGCTTCGTCTTGATATTGCTGCGGCGGCGCGTCGCCCACCAGGAAGACCGTTCGATAGGCCTCGCGGTTCTGACTCCAGCTGATCCGATTGACGGCGTCAGACAGGGCTTGATTGACCGCCTCGGGCGTGTCGCCACCGCCGCCTGCCTGGAAGTCCATGAGCTGGGCGTAGACCTGGTCGAGGTCGGTCGATAAATCGATAACCTTGGTCACGTACTCATCGCCACGATCACGAAAGGCGACCAAGCCGATGGCGAGTTCAGGCGTGGGTTTGGCTTGCGCCATGGAGCTTGCGATCGACCAGATGTTGTCTTTGGCGGCTTGAATCATGCCGCTCATGCTGCCGGTGGTATCGAGCACGAACACCACTTCAATACGGGGGTTTTGCTGCTGAGCGAGGGTGGCAGGGATAACGGTTGTCGGTGGCTTTACCGGTGGCGGCGTGGCGGATGGATAGGCAAATACGAGGCCGGCGGTAACGGTCAACAAGGCGGCGGCGAGGATCGGGGTTTTCATGGTGAGTCTCCAAGTAATTGTCGTTTGAGGAATCAGGGGGTGGCGCGGGGATCAAGCAGGCGGCGCAGCGCGGCTTCGGC